>JAJHQZ010000001.1:300000-389235 GCA_020833055.1 Candidatus Korarchaeum sp.
GCAATTATCTCAGATTCGGGATTCTTCAGATCCACTTTAGCCCCTTCATTATTATCAATCACCCAACTCCCGAGCTTCTCCTCGATGTCCTTCCTTCTTATCCATTCACAACTCCTCTCTACCCTCACACACGTGATCTTGAACCTTCCAGAGATTAAGACAGTTTCAAGTTCATTTAGAGCTCTTGGGAATTCGGAGCAGTGAAATAGACCTAATAACCTACCGAAGCTTCTCGTGAATGAGAGCCTCTCAGATAGGATGTGAAAGAGGCCCTCGAATAGATCGATGTCCAGCACTAGACAAGATCTCATCTCCTTTATAGTCTCATACCTTGCATCTAGTGCCTCAAGTGTTGCTTTGACCTCCTCCTTTGGGATATCAGGGTGCTCCCCCGAGAGAAGGAAAGCTGTCCTCATTTTCCCCTCAATACCCTCTCTAACTCACTTATTAATTCCTCCAATCCATCTCCTCGCTCTGCAGATATCCTCAAAGCTCTAATTCCCATTTCTTCGAGCTCCCTCTCGGCCTCTGGGAACTTCCCATCCTTGATATCGCACTTATTCAAGACCACGAGATAACGCTTCGGTAAGCTACCCATCAACTCCCTGAGTAGAGATAGCTGGCTATCTAGAGGGTAGCCACAAGTCTCCGTTGGATCCATAATGTAGATAGCTGGCCCTCTTAAATGCCTCAGAGCAGCTATTGCTTGCAGTTCCATCTTGTTCCTCTCTGAGAGTGGTCTATCTAGGAGACCGGGCGTATCAACGAACTGAACCCTCCCTATGGATGTTTCCCTGTGCCCTATTATCAAACCCTTCGTCGTGAAAGGATATGGCGCGATCTCGGGCTTCTTCGTTGTCAATTTAGATAGAAGAGTGCTCTTCCCTGTGTTAGGCATTCCAGCTATTATGACCACAGGTGAATTCATATCGAAATCTGGGAGATCCCTCAGCTTTGGGATGGAGTCCCTCAAGAAGTCGATTTCTCTCCTTACCCTCCTCAAGACAGAGGCAGTTCTACCTAAGAACTCTCTCCTCAGCTTCGCCATCCTATCCGGATCACTCTCTCCTCTTATAGATGAATAATAAACCCTAGAAATTCTTTTTATCGTAGTAGAAGCCCAGAAAATTGCTCCAAGTGAATGCTTGACTTCATCTATCCCCGCGAGGACGTCGAGGAGCTCCCTATAGAACGGATCTACTTCATCTATATTTGGAAAATTTTTAACAAAATTCTCTAATTTAGATGATATTATATCAGTTATTGATTGTATTCTCCCCATTTCTTTCTCTCTTATCGCTAGCATTTTATCTCTCCTCTTCTTGGGGGGCTTCCCCTTAGAGAAAGCCCTCTTGAAGGAGATGTCGATTAGGTCCTCGATGGCAGGGGGCTCCACGATAGATGAGAATGGATTCCCCAAATTATCATCCCAAGAAGAATAAGAGAGCATTATAAATCAGTATTAAGGCGAAGGGTGCGGATATAGTCCAAGTGAGCTTCCTAGCTAATTTATCATCTATATAGGAGCTCAGGATCTCCGAGAGTATGAGACCACCGTCGAGAGGTAGCATAGGCAATGAGTTTATCGCAGCGAGCCCTATACTGAATACCATTGTCAGAAGGAGAAACTCGAGTAATCGAACTGAGAATCCACTGGGCATGGGAATGGAGGGATCGAAGTAGGGGATAGGTTGAACGCCCAAATAGGGAAACCTCGGATCATCAGGTCTGGAGCCGAGTTTGACTCTGAAGTTACCTTTATCAGTCACTATGTACACTTCATCCCCCGGCTTAAACTTCCTCAATGCTTCTGAGAGGCTGTTGACATCCTTGACGCTGTAACCATCTACAGCTCTTATCACCACGCCCTCGGGTAATAAGCCCTCGGAAGGCCCCCCCTGGAGCACCTTCTCAACGTAGACGCCAGAGGGCCTAGCTGAACTCAAGTCTAATGAGAAACCCGGGAAGATGAGTATAGTTACCAGTAAAAAAATCAAAAAGGTCATGAAATTCGAGAAGATACCTGCAGAATAGATCCCCATTTTCTTTGAGCGATCGAGTTTCCTCAGATATTCTTCATCCGGTTCAACGAAAGCCCCTAAGATGAAGAAGAGGATGAAAAATGCTATCTTTTTAACAGGGACTCCGAAACGGTAACTCATAACGGCATGTCCTAAGACCTCATGTGCTAATAGCACGACGAATATCGAGAGGAGAGAGGGTATCGTTATATCTAAGGTGAGCCCGGGTATTATTGGGACTATTTGAGCGACTTTAGGACCGAATAATGAGTCTATAGTTATCTTCACTAAGTAGATAGATGATATAATGGATAAAACTATTGTGATAATAACCGATAGTTTGTATAATGGTCCAATGAGTCTCGATATGAGACCGATGAACTTAGATAAGAGCTTAGAGTCCGTAGATATCTCTAGATAGAAGAAACCGACTTTGAAGTGCTTAACTCTCTTTCTCTCAAGTAAGATGCCGATCACGAATAGGATTAACCAAAAGAGGATTAGGTTCCTCATGAAAGTGGGTAAATCTGTCATGGGCTAGCCCCTCAATATCGCACTGAGTATCTCCGCGAGTGCGTAAACTGATGGTATATGGACATACTCATCTGGAGAATGGTGATTCCCACCGGATGGTCCCATTATGACTGCCTTTATGTTCCCCAGTTTGTTCAAGTAATTCGCATCGGATACCGTCCAATAAACGGAGGTCTCGAGCCTCCTCCCGATAGTCCTCTCACAAACTTCCTGAACGTACTCCAAGAATTCATCGTTTTCAGGCAATTCGTAAGGTTCCATGAAGGGAGTGGGTCTCTTCATGAGGGAGATAGAGATCTTAGCTTTGAGTTCCGGGGTCTTCCTGAGGTACTCCATGAACCTCTTCCTTATCACCCCGGGATCCTGACCGGGTGGGTAGTGCCTATCTAACCTGACTAAGCACCTATCCGGATGTGCTATTACCAGTTCAGGGGACTTTATAGTCAGAGGAGCGACACTTCCACCTATACCATCTACTTTAGGAAGCTCTATAGCCCATAGTATTATCTTAGCTGCCTCTATTATAGCATTGACACCGGCTTCCTCAGTCCCTAACGACGAGACCCCTATGACATCTACATCGAACACGAACCTCCCGTAAGCTCCTCTGAATAACCTCATGTTCGTTGGTCCTGCAACTATTGCGCCCCTCACTTTCGGAAGCAAATTGCTCCTCAGGAGCTCATAAGTCCCCCTGCTAAATCCCTCAGCATCGCAGACAGCGGCTAATACAACTCCTTTCCCCTCGCCCTCCGGGAGGCTCATGATAGCTTCTACCATCGCTGCCAAGGTACTCTTATCGTCATAAGCCCCGAGCCCATAGAAGATGTCACCCTCTAGCTCCCCCCACGGGTTCTTCGTCCAATCTGAATAGAGTTCGAAGGTATCCGTGTGGGCTAAAAAGAGGATATTGTCTTCTTTCAAGTTCTTGAATGCTATCAAGTTCCCTGCGCAATCTCTAACTGGTTGATGTACAACTTTATCTACATATTTAGCTAATAAGTCCTGGAGGTAGTATATGAGCTCCCCTTCCCTCCCTCTGAAGCTCTTTATCCCTACTAGATCGATTAAAATATTCTTCAGTCTCTCCTTGTCTATCGGGCCCATTCGAAATCTCCTCACGCGGTCCTAATGGGTATGAACTCCATCCTATTGCCCCTATTCGTTATAATAAGGAGATCTATTCCATCGCCCGAGAGGGCGTCCCTAGATATAGCTTCTCTCATAGCCCTCTCAGCGAGTTCAACAGCCTCCTTCTCACTCATACCTTCCTTAAAGAACCTCTCCAATATTCCCGTCGCTATCTGAGCGCCGCTCCCAACGGCTGAGAAGCTCTCCTCCATCAGGCCTCCTGCAGGATCTAGGACGAATATCTTGGGACCGCTATTATCTATCCCCCCGACTATGAGCTCGGCATAATATATCCCGCTGAATCTCCCTTGATATAACATTATCGAGAGCAATTTCGCTACATTAGTTGGGGTAGCGATTCTCTCGCTCTCGAGCTCATACATCGTTATGTTGTATTTCAGGACATCCACTAGCTCTTGGAAATCACCGGGCAGACCAGCTGTAGATACGCCCACTCTCTCATTTATCAGGAAGACCTTCCTAGCGGACTTACTTAAGATGAATCCATTGTAAGAGACTCTCCTATCTGCAGCTAAGACAACTCCTCCATCGAATCTGAGCCCTAAAGCTGTCGCTAGTACCACCTTAACACCCCTCTTTCATATTAAGCCCCGGGCGGGATTCGAACCCGCGCCCTCCGCCTTACCAAGGCGGCGCTCCGACCGGGCTGAGCTACCGGGGCCCCCACTTAGGTCAACTCGACTCATTTATAAAAATACTTAGATCCCTACAGGACTTGAATAGGATCGATATTGTGAATAATGTGATAACTAAAATCGAGATATACGGAAGAAGCTTCATGAAATCAAAGCTCTTCCCTATCTTAACTTCAATATTATCTCCCGGACTGAAGTAGCCAGCGTAAGCAGTCGATAGTGTAGTTATATATATGAAGGTCCCTTCTTCATCTTCAAACCAATTTGAGTATATGCTTGGCTTATCGGAATTGATAGATGGAGGTCCTCTCTCAGGTACCCTTAAGAATATTGTAGGCGTCTCATTCAATATACTCACCCGATAAACCCCTCTCCCCTCTCTAACTCCGAAGGGGAGGTCACTAGGCCTTAACTTAATGGTAGGATCCCCTAGAAGTAGTTCGTTTGCCGCTCTGTCATCAGATATGCCTCCTGATTCCCTTATGCGTAAGTTGTTCACTATCCTGACGGCATCCCCTAAGCTCTCCCCACTCATCAATAGCATGAGAATCAGATCCGGATAAGAAGTCCCGAACTCTGAACTGACGCTGAATTCCACTTTTGTAGATCCAACGTATGCGAGAGCACCGGAATCTAGGAAAGAGTATGCGATGGATTCCTCTGGGTTCACTAGCTCTTCGAACTTAAGGGTATCGCATGAGAGCGTGATGATAATAGATCCGGGGATTGCAGAGCCCCTGATAGTAGAAGCTGTGATCACAGGATGACTATCTGATTTCAATGCCATAACATAGGGGTTCCCGTGAAGCGATAGGTATATAATGCTCCTGCCCCTCAATAAGGATTTTACGAGATCTCCCGTTAAGTTAGAGTAACTGATATCGGGGTGGTAGATCTTAGAGGGGATGCCCATGAGGGAGGAGATCCACTCGACTTTCCTAGCTAGGGGGAGATCCTCTATTAGTGAGATCCCGATGAATTCCTGAGGTCTCTGGGATGACTCACTAGCTAGGAGCATGAGGAAGGGTGTTTCTATATAGTTCCCGGTGATCAAGCCGAAGGAGGCATCTATATATGGATCTTCATCTATCTCCGTCAAAATCTCCAGTAGATGCTTGTATCTCTGATAGCTATCCTTAGTGATGGGTCTCGTTACCACGATAACGTATGAGACGTTCCTCAGGAGCGAGGGATCGAAGTTATAATCAGCATCCAAGAGAGATGCGTTCTTTAACAAAGCCGTGTAACTCGCTAGGAAGGAGTATTCGACCCCATCAGAGCTGTAGAATATTACGGAAACGTCCCTTCCTCTCGAAAGTTTGTCCTCAAATTCGTCAGTTTGATTCACTAAAGTTAGTACGTCATGGACTGAGATATCCTCGAGGGATTCTGAGGCGTATAGGAGCGCGTAAGCTAGCTTATGCGGATCCAACTTTTCCAAAAGCTTATCATTATATTCATCTTTAGGTATTATACTAAATGAAATATTGTAATTATAGATTACATTTTTCAACCTTTCGATATCTTTCGTTAATATAATTCTCACATTTCCCTCTTTGACATGCGGGAGCATCGGGATTAAGCTAGCTAGACTCTCAGATAATATTATGTTAGATCCTCGCTCAGATGATAACGGGATGCATTGTAGTATCATCAGTATCAGTAATATTAGGATTTGAGCTCTCAAACTCTCACTTCTCTTCACACATCTTCTTGAGCATGATTATGTAGTGCGAGTTCCCGAAACCGTACTCCCTGATTATCCCCTCTAGATCGTGAGAGATGAAACATGGACTATTGCAAGTAGGAGTTCTCTTCACATAGAAGGCCACTATCCTCCACTCCTCATCCCCCTTCATGATCTCAGAGAGTTCTGGGAACTTCTGCTTAGATGAGAGGATCCCCCTGAGGAATGTTATCGTAAGGTCTGATATGAATTTTAATGATTTCTCCGACGAATATCCGTAAAGTTTTGCTAAATCCCTAACAGCAGAAGAGATTACTCCCTCTAAATCCCCCGTTTCCCTCCTCATAGAGCACCTCATCATCGAGTGCCACGCACTTAAAACAGTACCTCCACTATCAATCGATAAGTTGTCAGGAGGGATTGAGCTATATCTCATATGCGGCCGCCGGGATTTGAACCCGGGTCTCCGGCTTGGAGGGCCGGCATCCTGTCCAGGCTAGACTACGGCCGCCCTCTTACGTTGGAGTATCGATCTAAAAAACATTACGACTGAAGTAATCTCCAGAGGGTCTCCGAGAAGTATTATTACTGAGTTTTAGGTAAAAAATATTATGATATCCACTAAATTAAATAAAACATTTCCTCATCTTCTCTTCTCTATAAATATTCTACAGAGAAATGTGAAATAATTATTAAAATTTTTCTGCAACTTTGATTCATCTATAAGCTTGACGAAAGATTTATATATAATACTTTCGGAATATCTTCGGCAATACGCTAATGGGGTGGGTGAGTCGACTGCCTAAAGGGCTCGAGGGGCGGGATGCCCCGGATTATTCGGGTGAGGAGATCAGGTGTCCTAGATGTGGTAGTAAGAATATCGTCGAGGATCCAAATACTGGGGACTTAGTTTGCCAGAACTGCGGGTTGATACTGGATTCAAGTGCGCTGGACTTCTCTAAGGACTGGAGAGCCTTCGATTCGGATGAGTACGTTGAGAGGGCTCATGCTGGTGCTCCTGTAACTCCTCTAAGGCCTGGGTTCGGTCTAGATACCGATATAGTCCTCACTAAGGGGGCCAGTAAGAAGTCCGTGAATCTACTGAAGAGAGCTCAGAAGCATGCTGCTGACTCCAAGGAGAAGACGATAGAGCCGGCCCTTAGGAAGATAAGAGATGCAGCTGATTCCTTAGTCCTCCCGCAGGAGACTATAGAGGATGCAGCAACCCTCTACAGGATGGCTGCTAGAGCAGGTCTCGTTAAGGGGAGGAGTATGGATGCGATGGTAGCTGCTGTCATTTACGCTGCCTGTAGGAGGACGGATGTCCCAAAGACTCTGGAGGAGATATCTAAATTCTTCGCTCTGGAGGAGAAGGAGATCGGAAGGAGCTTCAGGTTCCTCTTCAGGAAATTGGGGATACAGATCCCCCCGCCCAAGCCTGAGAACTTCGTCTACCTGATAGCATCAAAGCTCTCGTTACCGGAGGAAGTAGCGACGCAAGCAATCAGGATAATAAAGATAGCGAAGAGGAACGGAGCTACTATGGGGAGGGAACCAGTTGGAGTAGCGGCAGCAGCTGTATACATGGCATGTCAGGAGCTGGGACTTCACAGGACGCAGAGGGAGTTAGCACAGGCAGCTAATGTCACGGAAGTCACAGTGAGGAACAGATATAAGGAGCTTATAGCGAGGGCTAGGAACGATTGGCTCGAGGAGATAGGAGAGGAGAAGCTGAACGAACTGAAGAGGAGAGTAGCTGAGTACATGAAAGTCTCGCAGGCCACTCAACCCGTTAAGTAACGTATAAAAAGGGAGAGTTCGACTCGAGCCCGGGGGTGCCCGGTTGTATCAGTGCTTGAGGTGCGGCTATATCTTCACTAAGGAGGAGATGGAGGAGTACTTTAAGGATTTCAAGTGCCCTAGGTGCGGTTATAGGATACTTAGGAAAGTGAGGAAGGAGGAGCCTAAGGTGGTGAAGGCGATCTGAAATGAGTAGTGGGAAGTCTATAAAGAGAGAGATAATATCCTTAATCGCGGTACTGATATTATTCCTGCTGATATTTCAAGTGGTAATCCCGAGTATCTCAGGGGTACCTACACCGTTCACTGTAGTGACTTCAGGTTCTATGAGGCCCACTTTAGAGCCGGGGGATTTCATAATAGTAGTTGGTTGCGATCCCTATAAACTCAAGGAAGGAGATATAATAGTTTTCAAGGTCCCTTGGTCTGAGAACATGATAGTTCATAGGATAATTAAGATAGAGAGAGGGCCGGATGGACTTATCTTCTATACTAAGGGAGATAATAATCTAATAGCGGATCCAGGGTATAGGAAGCCATCAGATATATATGGGAAGGTCCTGACGGATGAGAAGGGGAATGTCCTATTCAGAGTACCATGGATAGGTTACTTCCTCGAGGTGCTTCAGATACTCCCGGTGAAGTTAGCGTTAGCCGGCCTTATCGTAGGTTACTTGATATACGATTACTCGAAGGAGATGAGATTAAAATCTGATGAATCTTAAGGGGACTCCTAGTCCCTGAGTGGATGCGAAAATCTCGAGGATCGCTGTTCATGAGAGCACCTATTTATATATAGTGGTGCCGCGCCTTAAATATGAACGCGGTACATTGGTGAAAAATCATGTCCCTCGAAAGTGATGAGAGGGGGGATTCTTCTGAGATAGTCTCAGAGGAGGAGAGGATCCAGAGGATCCTGAAGAATATTAGGGAACCTGAGATCGCTATACAGAACGTAGTATCTTCTGCTGATATAAGGCAGAGGCTGGACCTTCATGAGATATCCAGGAGGATCAAGAAATCTAGATATGATCCAGAAAAGTTCCCTGGGCTTGTTTTAAAGATAGATGAACCAAAAGCAGCTTTATTGCTTTTCAGTAGCGGTAAGTTCGTTTGTACTGGGACGAAATCTGTCGAAGAGTCGGCTAAAGCTATAAACGCAGCTATAGAAGTGCTTCAGAAGCATGGTATAGAGGTGAAAGGGAGACCTTTGATAAAAGCGGAGAACATAGTTGCCTCAGCTAAGCTTCATGTCAAAGTGGATATAGAGAGACTCGCTCTCGAGCTCGAAAATACCCTCTATGAACCTGAGCAGTTCCCCGGTCTCATTTTCAGGATGAGAGATCCCGATGTAGTATTCCTCATATTCGCCTCAGGGAGTCTCGTTTGCACAGGGGCTAAGAAGGAATCCGATGTGAGGAGAGCTGTATATAAACTCAGGGATATCTTAGCTAGGAAGGGATATCTAGTATTCGAGTGATACCTCACATTTTTTATTTTTATAGTAGTGAGTGGGTGGGGATATCATGGTTAGAACGACAGTCTCCGTTATAAAAGCGGATATCGGGAGTCTCGCGGGCCATCATATTGTCCATCCAAAGCTCAAGGAGATAGCTGCGAGTGAATTAGCTGAAGCAAAATCCTCTAGAATTATAGAGGATTTCTATGTCACATCCGTTGGGGACGATCTACAGCTAATAATGACGCATAGGAAGGGAACGGACAGTTCAGAAGTGCATGGACTGGCGTGGAATATATTCAGGAAGTGCGCTGATATAGCTAAGGAGTTAGGTCTCTATGGGGCGGGTCAAGATCTACTCAAGGAAGCCTTCTCCGGGAACCTCAGAGGGATGGGGCCTGGAGTAGCTGAGATGGAATTCGAGGAAAGGCCCTCTGATCCAATAGTAGTCTTTATGGCTGATAAAACTGAACCAGGTGCTTTCAATTTGCCGATATTCAGGATATTCGCGGATCCCTTCAATACAGCTGGACTCGTCATAGATCCTAAGCTTCACTCAGGCTTTATATTCGAGATAATGGACTTGATCGAGAGCAAGGTAGTGGAACTAGCTTCCCCTGAGGATATGTACGATATATTATCGCTAATAGGGACTCCCTCGAGGTATGTGATAAGGAGGGTCTTCAGGAAGGTCGATAGAGAAATAGCCGCTTCTATCAGCACGACGAGACTCAGCTTGATAGCTGGGAAGTACGTTGGTAAGGATGATCCTGTCGCGATAGTAAGAGCTCAAGCAGGATTCCCGGCATTGGGTGAGATACTCGAGCCTTTCTCCTTCCCCTTCTTAGTGGCTGGATGGATGAGGGGTTCTCATGCAGGTCCTCTGATGCCAGTGAGTGAGAGGGACGCGAGGCCGACTAGGTTCGATGGTCCTCCTAGGATAGTGGCCTTGGGATTCCAAGTGAAGGACTCGAAGCTCATAGGACCGAGCGACCTATTCTCAGATGTAGCTTTCGATGAGACTAGGAGGATGGCTAACTTCATAGCTGATTACATGAGGAGGCACGGCCCCTTCATGCCTCACAGATTGGGCCCAGAGGAGA
This sequence comes from Candidatus Korarchaeum sp., assembly GCA_020833055.1. Classification (GTDB taxonomy): domain Archaea; phylum Korarchaeota; class Korarchaeia; order Korarchaeales; family Korarchaeaceae; genus Korarchaeum. The sequence goes on from JAJHQZ010000001.1 coordinate 310,392, forward strand.
TGGAGTATACCACGCTCCCAGAGGTCCTGAAGAAATTGGAGGGGAAGTTCAGGCACGAGTGAATGATGCTATTGGTTCAGCCAGCTCCCTTATTTTTCTTTGAGGGTCCGGACTCTTCGTTACTGCTGAGGCCACGAGGACCCCGTAGCTCCCTAGCTCTAGGGCCGCTCTGACATCATCACCACTCGATATACCAGCGCCGCAGAGGAGGGGTATCGCTGAATTCACTACTCTAACGGACCTCAGGGAGCTCAATATCACCTCTGGCTTCGCTTTAGATACGGGAATTCCGCTACCTATGAGTTCAGGCGGCTCCACAGCTATAGCATCTGGCGATAAAGCAGCGACAGCAGCGGATTCAGACGGGGTCGGTGAGCAGACTATGGAGATGAGCTTCAAATCCCTCATTATACTTATAGATTCGGCTATATGCCTTAAGGGGATCTGCCTCTCTGAGTGATTCAAGAGGGAGCCTCTCGCACCAGCTTCCTTCACTAAGCTAGGTGGTACATGCCCTGTGTAAGCACCAGCTGGTATAGGGTCCACATGCTGTGCGAATACTGGTATCTCGACAGATGAGGAGACTTGCCTGAGATCTATTATGTTCGGGGATACCCCTATCAGAACGCCTGTCTCCTTCCAGACCCTCTCAGCTGACTTAGATATCTCAACTGCTCTATCACCTGATGACTCTACGTAAGCCTTGAAGTTTATCAACAGTCTGGGTATATGCATAAGTCGGAGGAGAAAAGCTAATTTATTAGTGTATCTTATCGTATGATGCACCTCGAGTTAGATGAGGGGTCATTCTTAGTCAGGCTCGCGAGGACTGCTATAGTCTCGTTCTTCGCTAATAGGGAAGTTCTAGAGATAAAGCCACCTTATCCGAAGCTTGAGGAGAAATCTGGTGCATTCGTAACTCTAAATACGTATCCCGAGGGTGAGCTCAGGGGATGTATAGGGTTCCCAGAGCCTATATACCCGCTATATAAGGCAGTAGTGAGAGCTGCACTAGCAGCGGCTTTCGAAGACCCGAGGTTCCCTCCCTTATCCGAGGATGAGATCGATAAAGTCACCGTCGAGGTCTCAGTTTTGACACCTCCGGAGAGGATAGACACGATGGTGAGCAAGAGGGAGGAGCTTCCAGAGCTCGTAATCGTGGGGAAACATGGGTTGATAGTCAGGAGAGGCCGCCTCTCTGGGCTCCTCCTCCCTCAAGTGGCCGTTGAGTATTCCTGGAGCCCTGAGGAGTTCTTAGATCAGACATGCATTAAGGCTTGGATGCGTCCGGGTTGCTGGCTCTCAGAGGGCACTGAGGTCTACAGGTTCTCAGCATTGGTTTTCGCTGAGGAGAGTCCCAATGGAAAGGTAGTGATCAGGGAATTAGGGTAATGTTAAGAGCTTACATATCTCCTCTAGGTATAGGATACGGCCACGCTTCTAGATGCGCGAACTTAGCTAATAGATTGATCGAGGAGGGGTTCTCAGTCTACTTCTCAGCGAGGGGCGATGCGTATTCCTACCTAAAAGCGAATAAGTTTGAAGTATTGGGAGGAGGAGAGGAGATCCTATGGAAGAGTAAGGATGATGGATCTCCAGATTTCTGGGGGACGCTCAAGGATCCGAGCATACTCAGGGAATTCATATCTCAGGTCTTAGAGGAGAAAAAGAATATCGAGGCGATATCCCCGGATGTAGTTATCTCAGATTCTAGGTTGCAGACAATTATAGCGTCGGAGTACTTGGGCCTTCCCACAGTCTCAGTGCTGAATCAACCTAAGTTATTACTCCATCCCCTGGTAGGTGGGTGGAGGAAGGAGATCTTCGGGAAATCTCTAGCTGAAAAAATAGAATTCATAATAAATTTCATGTTGACTAGGTCCTGGGCCCTTTCTCAAGCTACTATAGTTGCAGACTTCCCCCCTCCCTTCAGTATATCTAAGTATCACACATCCGACCTCCCTAAGGCCCTCATGGATAGGCTCGTCTTCACGGGCCCCTTACTCGAGCCTAAATGCAGTGGAGGGAAAGGAGATATAGTGCTAATAATGATATCGGGACCGGAAGTAGAGAGGAAGCCTTTTATCTCAGAGATCCTGGATCTCATAAGGGAAGTACCGGGAGATCTCAGGAGGTTAGAGTTCGTTATCTCCCTAGGGGATCCCGGGGATCTCAGAGTAGGGAAGTTGTCCGATAATGTCACGATTTACAACTGGCTCCCGGATAAGTGGGACTTCCTCTCTAGAGCTAGGGTTGTGGTCTCGAGAGCAGGCCATACGATAATCTCAGAGTCTCTCCTCTGCGGGAAACCACTTCTCCTGATCCCAGTCCCGGGTCAGACGGAGAAGATCGAGAACGCGAAGAACATCCAAGAATTAGGGTTGGGGATCTGTTTGGAGCAGGGGGAAATTAAGGAGGGATTCTTTAACTATTTGAGGATCCTCCTTGAGGATGATGGATTCTCAAGAAGGGCTATGGAATTCAGAGAAAGGTTCTCAAGCTGGGATTTCTTGGGAAGAGCTGTGAGTGTAATAGAGGGCGTTATCTATTGACTTTCCGACGCTAACTTTCCATTGAATGCGGGGGGTGGGATTCGAACCCACGCGAGCCTGATGCTCACCAGCTCCTAAGGCTGGCGCCTTGGACCTCTCGGCCACCCCCGCCACTCTCACTCAGTCGTACAACTATTTAATCGTTCCCTTTTTAATATTAGCTTTATCGATCGAGATTGGTCGCGTTACTGTTATTAGTCTAGGATACTCCTCATAACGCGTTGGATCTGCTTTATGTCGTCTATGGAGAAGTATTTATCTCCCCCTATTCTGGCTATCTCCCTACATAAGGCCGACCCCTTTGAATCCCTCTTCCCCTTCGTGTGTATGACGCAGAGGTTCTTGAAGCGTTTCGCGATCTTCCTTGGGTCCTCGCCTACGTTATACTCACCATCCGTTATGAGGAGGTACTTAGGATTCTTGAGGTGATATGATATCTCTAATCCTTTTTTGAGACCATCTGCTATATTTGTATATCCGATCGGAACTAGATCGAGTATCTCCTCGATTACTCTTATGGAATCCTTATCGTCCATTGGAGATTTTATGATGAAAGCCGTGCTATTGAATCCCACGATACCGTATCTCCCTCCTCTCAGCTTATGGGATGCTATAGCTGCGATCATCATCGCTAACAGTATCTTCTTCCCAGTCATAGATCCGCTAGAATCTAAGATTATTATGAGGGATTTATCCCTTTTCCTCTTATCTGAGGCCACTATGTCCTCATATCTTATCTCATCGACGTTCTTACACCTCTCTATAATCCTCTCAATAGTTCTCTCGAGATCGAACTCCATCCCCGGGGAATAGGCTCTCGAGTATTCCCTAGAATTCACTGAAAAACCTCTTGAGTCTCCAGATGAGATTTTTATCACTATCTTCGCTATTAATCTCTTGAAGAGGGATCTAGACCTCTCATTGAGCTTCCATCTCACTTGCCTGTATAACTTAACAGCGGCTTCAGGATCCCTCTCCATCGATAGAACTACTCTCTCAGGGAGACCTTTCTCAGAGATCAATTCAGCTACTAATACTTGGCTGTAGTTCGATAGGGCTAAGAGACCATTCAAATCACCGTTAATCAGATAGTAATTTGCTATCTCCTTCATCTTATCATAATCTAAACTAATGAACTCCCTCTGTTGTCGATTAGGTATTCTCTCAAATCCGGACGTCATCGGGACCTTTGCAGGTCCCTCTGGACGGGAAAATCCCCTTTATATCCACTTAAGACAGATCTGACGAGCTCCTTCACTAAGCTCTCCTTATCGATACTAGAATCTCCGGTCTCTATCCTCTGAGGGAGCGTCATTAAAGCTGAGGTGTACCATTTCTCATCCCCGCCATCCATAAGACTCGTTATCCTCGCTAAATCTATTGAAGAGCGGACGGAGCATCCCCTGATTATAGCGGGATGCTCTCTAGTCTTTCTGACTATGTCTACGCTTATCTCAGCTATCATATCCTCTACATCGGGTACATGAGTCTTAACTATCTCTATCTCCTCCTCTCTACTCGGATACCCGAGCTTTATCAGGACGAACCTGTCCCTCAGTGCTTCAGATAATCTATAGACCCCTATATCCTCCTCAGGGTTCTGGGTCGCTATTATCAGGAAGCCCTCCTTAGCCCTCAGAGTACCTAAGTGAGGTATCTGGATTATCCCCTCATCCATAGCAGGCAATAATGCATTCTGAGCGGATTCGGGGAGTCTGTTCAGCTCATTTATGAATAAGATAGATCCGGAGAGAGCGGCCCTCGTGAGCGGTCCTGGTACAAAAGCTTCTTCAACGTATCCCATCTTTAAGACGATAGGAGGATCCCAATAACCGAGAAGTTTATTCTCATCAAGCCTCTCATCACCATCTACTCTTATGAAATCTCGACAGAGATACTCAGCGAGGGCTTTCGCTAGGAAAGTCTTCCCGACGCCTACTGGACCCTCAAGAAGTATATGCTTCCTCCCTTTAGCAGCTATTAGCATCTTAGCTAACTCTTCTCTCCTACCGATTATCCCGAATCTCCTCCTTATCTCCTCGACTTCCCTACTCAGTTCCTTCGTCAGCATTCCCCGTATATGTACGTCATAGGTATTTTAACCTTAAAGTCTAAGTGCGTCCTCATTAATAAAAATTTTAATAATGAATTGGATCTTATGGGAAAATATTACCTTTCTTTATCAAGCAATCTATATATGCGCTCACTACATGGAATACATCATCAGGGCTGAGTCCAGTGGTATCTATCACGAGGTGAAATGGACTCAGGTCCTTACCGATATCGAAGCCATATAGACCCTTATATATCCTATAACTCCTCTCCTCTTTGATCATTATCCTTCTCTTCGCCTCTTCTATACTTATCTTATCTCTCTCAGCAACTCTAAGCGCTCTAGCCTCGAAGTCCGCTTTCAGAAATATCTTTATACAGGACTCACAATCTAAAAGGTATGCCATAGTCCAAGAATCTAAGACATATCCTCCTTCTTTAGCGAGCTCCATTAACCTCCTATCGACCTCTAGATCATACTTTGAGTCCTCTAGTCTACGTTCCAATGCTTCCTCGCCCTGTTCCCTCTCCCACCAACCTGGATCTCTCAAACTCTCCTCCCCCGCAATTATCTCCTTCAGTATCTCCCCACCGGATACGACTTTCAGACCATATTTCTCAGCTAATTTTCTCGCTAAAGTGCTCTTTCCCGTCCCAGTCATACCGGAGAGGCATATATTGAACATAATCGACACCCTATATCAAAGGCCATGGTAGATCGTCAGCTCTCCATTCCGGTAATATCTTGGAGTTCATGGGATCCTCTGGGGGTGAGATCCCGTACTTATAGCAGAGGAAGGCCGTCCAAGCTATCATAGCCCCATTATCTCTAGCTAAATCCGGCGGAGGTACTTTCAGTCTCGCGCCTCTTTCCTCGCACATCCTCCTCACCTTCTCCCTGAATCTAGGTGATGCAGCCACCCCTCCAACTAATAATAGCTCCTCCTTACCTGTGAGAGCCAACGCCCTCTCAGCTACCTCGACTGTCATTGAGAAAGCGACTTCCATGAAGCTCCAAACGATATCCTCCTTCTTAAAACCGGCTCTCAACTTCCTCAGGGATTCCGTGAGTAGGCCGCTGAAGCTGAGATCCATCCCCTTCACTGTGTAGGGGAGTTCCACCCAGTTTCCTACGATCTCATCCATGATAGGGCCCGGTGGGAAGGGGAGGCCTATCTCCCTGCCGAGCCTATCTTGAGCGTTCCCCAATCCTATATCTAAGGTCTCTCCCAGGACGACGTATCTACTCCCATTGTGTGAGATGACTTGAGTATTCCCTCCGGAGACATAGAGGATAACTGGATCCCTGCTCCCCGTTACAGCCCTCCCTATCTCTATATGAGCTATTGGGTGGTTCACGCCGAAGAGAGGCTTCTTAATCTTCAGGGAGAGGGATCTAGCTATGAAGGCCCCTACTGCTAAGGCCTGCCCTATCCCTGGGCCTTTAGAGAAACCTATAATCGATATATCCTTCGGAGAAACTCCAGCTGAGGATAGAGCTTCCTCTAGGACATCTAAAGCTACATTAAAATGATGCTCAGCTATATCGTGGGGCCTCATCCCCCCGCTCTCTGAGGAGTAAGTACGCCATTTGTTCGCTAAGATCCTCCCTCTCCCATCTACTAAACCGACACCGAAGGTGTGAGCTGTCGATTCTATGCCAAGAGATATCTTATCCTCGAGTACTCCTTCATCACGAGATCGAATGGTACATCCCCCTCCCTCACTAATACAGGCTCCCCTCTCGTTAAATCCACTATCGTAGATGGCCTGCTAGGGGGTAGCCTCCCATAATCTAAGAGGAGGTCAGCTTCTACCTCCATAGCAGCTTCTACAGGATCTAACTTAGGGGGGCTTCCTGATTTGTTCGCGCTAGTAGCTGTTATAGCTCTCCCGAACTCCCTTATGATCCTCAATACTATGGGGACATTGGGGATCCTTATGCCTATTGCCTCAGGATTTACTATATCTGGGACCCTCGATGTCTTTTTAAGTATAAAGGTCACTTTTCCTGGCAAAAATTTTTCCATAAGCTTCCTACTGATTTCATCTATTACAGCATATCTCTCAGCCATCTCTATATCGCTCACAGCTATCGTGAGTCTCTTCTCCTCAGGCCTTCCCTTCACTTCATACACCCTCTTAACGGCATTTATATTCTCAGCATCAGCTCCCAGACCGTAAACAGTATCCGTTGGATAGATTATGAGCTTCCCATTCCTCAGAGCATCGACCACCTCATCTATTATACCTTCTCCCCCCTCCCTCAAGTATATCCTCCTCATAATCTGATCTCCCGAGATCCATTTTTTAATCCAACGTGGAGGTGGGAGTTGGAAGGCCTATGGATGAGGATTACATAGATGCTATGATGAGGCTCGGTGAGGCGCACTCCTCCATTCTAGAGGGCTTCGTTAGCAGAGTGAAAGAGGGGGTTAAGCTCATCGATATAGCTGAGGAATCCGAGCGTAAGATAAGGGAGATGGGATATGAACCAGCCTTCCCAACTAACATCTCGGTGAATCAGGTAGCAGCCCACTATACTCCATTCCCCGGTGATGGTAGTTCTATCCCCTCAGGCTCTCTGGTGAAGCTCGATATAGGGGCTCACGATGAAGGGATAATAGTGGATGCTGCGAGGACAGTAGTATTCGATGATAAGTATGAAGGTATGGTTGAAGTAGCTAGAGAGGCTTTGATGAGAGCTATCGAGAGAATGGCCCCAGGAAGGAAGCTAATAGAAGTGAGTGAAGCGATATATGAGACGATAGTCTCCTCAGGTTATAAGCCTATAAGCAATCTGACTGGACACAAGATAGAAATCTATAGGTTGCACGCTGGTGTAGATGTTCCGAACGTCCCGGTAAGGGGAAATTATAGGATCAAGGAGTGGGATGTTTTCGCGATAGAACCTTTCGTCACTACGCCGGACTCTAAAGGTTACGTAGTATCTCAAGGCGAGCCCCTGATATTCTCCCTCAGGAAGAAGGTCGGGACGAGGGACGAAGTTGAGAGGAAGGTCCTCAAATCTATAGAGAGAAACTACAGTAAATTGCCCTTCTGTGAGAGGTGGATCTGGAATGAGATAGGGATGAGGGTGAATGATGCTTTGATCCGCTTGACTAAGAAGGGAGCGCTCTTCCCATACCCTCCCCTCATCGAGGTCTCTGGGAGGCCCGTAGCTCAGTATGAGGACACTATATTAGTGACCCCTGAGGGGGCGGTAAATCTGACCGGTGGGGGCAAATGAAGGTCAAGAGAAAGGGCACTAAGGCTGAGAGAGATCTCCTCGATAAGCTCTGGAGGCTAGGGATAGGGGCCGTGAGGGTCGCGGGGAGCGGTGTATCAACTCACCCATCTACGGATATAATAGCTGGCTTCAGGGGGAGGATAGCCGTCATAGAAGTGAAGGTCTCCTCCAAGGAGATCGTATACATCCCCCCGGAGGAGGTTAAGTCTATAAACTCACTCGCATCCGTTATAGGAGCTGAACCATGGGTCGCCGTGAAGTTCACATCGGAGAGGAGGGGGAACTTCTACATGCTCAAGATAGACGATGCCAGGGAGCTGAAATCTGGATATCTCGCTATAGATCTCGATCTCGCGAGATCTAAGGGGGTATCTGTTGAGGAATTCGCTAAGAGGATCATGGCTTGAACCACCTCAATTTGTAGCTCAGTACTTCTTCTCCAGAGACTAAGGATACTATCAGTTCCTTCCTGACTGAGGTAGCAAGCCTTCCAGCCCTTATTAGATCTATGGGCCTTATCTTCCCCTCTATATCGCTAGCGATACAGAGGTAAGGTGCGTGCTCGAGGCCGGGCCCCCTCTCGTATATCATGTAATCGACCCCGTACTTCGAGCCAGCCTTCGGGATATACCCTAGATCCCTCCAGTAGGAGAATACCTTTTCCTTCACCTCAGCATTATCCCTAACTCCAGAGAAGACCCTCCTCAATTCTTCTATCCCGATAATATTTCCTCTCGGATCTCTGACTTTTAGCTTCCCCTTGGAGGCTAAGTAGAGGGCCTCTATCAGGGGTAACTGGAGCGGTTGCTCGTAATCTCTGAAAGGCTCCGGTTTCTCGATACCTATGGGATGTCCCCAGAAACCCTTAGAGTAAAGTCCAGATGGATCCTCAAAGATCAATACTCTATCACCTATAAGAACACCGGATTTCTCTGGGATATCCTTAAGGTTGCTCTCCCTTGGCTTAGGAGAGAACTTCTCTATCTCGTAATATGTGACGTTCATCTCATCATCCACAACAGCTAATATGAGCTCCTTCCTGAGCCTCATAACTTTCTCGAGAGAGGCCAGTATCTGACTATGTGATATAGGCTGATCTTCTGATAGAGGAAGGATCAATTGTTTTGAAGCTTTCTCCCCTATGGATGCCCCCCTCGGGTAGAGCCTCAGGAATTCCGTAGCTCTCTCGTAGACGACTAGCCTATTCTTCCTTCTGAGATCGCTATAGACTATATACTTAAGGAACGTTGCTGGGTCAGATATCATTATAGTGAGTAAATTTTCAAGGCTAATATTTTTCCCCTTTTCATCAAAAACTTCCATTTTCTGATCCCAAACTAAGTAAGATGCTTCTAGAGGGTGTATCTGGAGGGAGCCACCCACTATCTCCCCATAACCCTGTCTGTACAGCTTATCGAAATCCCCCTCGATGTAGACGAACCCGTCCCTGAGGACTCCCCTAACTTTCACCATCCGCCCACCTTTAGAACGAGTCCCAAGGAAATTTAACTTAAAAAATCTTTGAGGTAAAGTGCCTTGAATAAGATTCGTGAACGTACGTATCCATCATTGGAATATAGAGGATTGAGAAAAACCCTCAGATAGTATTTAAATCCCTCAGCTCAAGATCTACTCGAATACGAAATCCCTGAGTTCTCCGATAGATAGCTCACTTTGGAGTTATCCTCCTCTCCATCGCATTGAAGATAGTATTAAGGACACTCTCAGCGAACTCAAACCCTATAATTGGATCCTTCCCTCCCTTAATACTCTCTATGAAGTGCGAGAGCTCCTTGTATAGGGGTTCCTCCTTCCTAAATCTGGGGATCAGGGAGTGATCCCCCTTCTCCACCCTTATGAACTGATCCGCGTAATCTAGGGATATACTACCACCCTCCCCAGTGATCGTCATATTCCTTATCCCAGCTGTCGTCAACCAATTAGCTTCTATTATGGCTACAACGCCATTAGGATATGATGAGATCAGTATAGCTAAATCCTCACCCTCTCCATCGTTTAGGAGTCTAGCGGTGTAGGATAAGGAAGCTAGAGGGTCATCCTCCATGAGGTAGCGGTGGACGTAAACTTCGTGAATCCCTAGATCCAAAGTGACCCCTATCTTCCATCCTAGGATCTTCTTAGGGAGTCTACCAGCTCTCTTAGAGGAAATTGAGGAGATCTTACCTATGACCTCCTCCTCCAGGAGTTCCTTGAGCTTCACTACAGCTGGATTGAAGAGCTCTATGAAGCCCGGCATGAAGATTCCTCCTCTCTTAACGAGAGAAGAGAGGATCGAGAGTTCATCCCTACTGGTCACGACGGGCTTTTCCGTCAGGACGGAAACTCCGAGCTCTAGGGCCTCTTTAGTGACCTCGAAGAGATACTGCGGGGTCACTACTACACTAACCGCATCCAGGGATTCCTTCCTTACCATCTCCTCTACTGATGTGTAATGATTCACGTGATAATATTCCGCGAGCCTCCTCGCAGCGTTCTCATCTTTATCAGCTACAGCAACTAGTTTAGCATCTCCTATAGCTCTGTAAACCCTAGCATGAGCGGAGCCGAACCAACCGCATCCAACTACCCCGACCCTGACTTCCAAAGAGGGCACCACTCAATTATATTTTTCGCTATATTAAACCGTGAGGTGCTCATCATGGGGAAGTTGAGGGCTTATGTAGAGCTATCCAGACCTAAAAATGCGTTGATGTCGATACTAGGGGCCCTGACGGGATGGATGAACTCGTCATCTATTTATGATGAGAGGCTCATCTTGACTTGCCTCGTGCCCCCCCTCGTCTTGATGGCCGGGAATGCGATAAACGATTATTATGATGCTGAGATAGATGCGATAAATAAGCCTTATAGACCTATACCCTCCGGTAGGATCTCTAAAATAGAAGCCCTCAATATCTATATAATTTTCTCATTACTTGGGGTGGCTTTAAGCGCACTCCTGGGGCTCCTCGAGTTCTTAATAGCTGCGGCCTTCTCCCTATCCTGGTATATCTATGCTAGGTGGTTGAAGAGGACAGGGATCCCCGGGAACGCTCTAGTCAGTCTTGGTGTCGCGTTCACCCTCGTGTTCGGTTCATTAGCTGCTGGTAATCTGACTAATAAGGTGATGATCTTCTCCTCCATAGCATTCACATCGAACCTCATCAGGGAATTCGTGAAAGCAGTTGAAGACCTGCCTGGAGATAAGGCTTATGGCGTTAAGACGATAGCCGTTAGAATTGGGGTTGAGAGGACCGGTGTCCTCGTATCTTTACTATCCTTAGTGGTCGTAGTGCTCACAATAATCCCAGTCACCTTAAGATTAACGGGCATAATCTATCTCTCGCTCTCAGTCATCATATCCCTGTCAATACTGATGGTAGCATCCGCTCTATGCCTAAAAGGGAAATTGGGGGAGAGAGCTAGAGATGTTAGCAATTTGATAAAGGCATCGATGTTCCTAGGTCTCCTAGGGATGCTTCTGGATCCTATCTAGAGTAATCTAAGCAAGCTTTTCCTCTCAATGACACCTAATACTTTCTCATTTGAGTCAACTACTGGGAGAGCTGGGAGTCCGCTGCTCAAGAAGGCATCTTTCACATTCCTCAGATCGTTGGAGAGCTTCGGGGGTGATTCGAGCATGATATCCTCAACTATGACCCTCCTAGCGACATCATCCATGTAAGTCCCCTCTATCCTATCCCTTACCTCAAAGAAAGCTTTTGCAAGCGCCATCTCAGTTACTAAACCAACAAGCTTTCCTGAATCAACTACTGGGAGTATTCTGGCTCCTCTTTCTAACATTATAGCTCTAGCATGAACTATCCTCTCATTAGGCATTATCCTCGGGTGCTCTCGCTTTATTAAGCTGGATATATCGCCTCTTAATTCCATGTGCCTTATGATATCGCTCTCTGAGACCAATCCAATGAGCTCCCCATTATTCAACACCGGAAGGAGACCTATCCTCTTATCAAGCATTATCTTCGCTGCATCTGAGATATCCGCATCTTGCTCGATAGTTATAGGGGGCTCTGACATCAGAGCGCTGATGTATATCCTTCTAGCAGGTATCCTCTCGAATCTAGATGATCCCAAGCCATCCATGATGTCCCTTACGCTCAGAACTCCGACTAGCTTACCTCCTGATGTCACGATCAAGTGGTTTATCTTATTCCTCTCCATGAGGTCGATGGCCCTCTCAACGGTATCGCCCTTATCTATGGAGATGATATCCCTGATGATTATCTCACTAACTTTACGCGGCATCGGAGACCACCCTGACGATCTCCTTCTTATCGACGACACCCAACAAACTTTCACCTTCGAAAACAGGAACTGCAGGGAGCCCCCACTCGAGCATAAACCTTGCAGCTTTTCCAGCGTCATCCTCCGGAGTTACCTTTATCCTCAACTCTTTCATTATGCTGCTAGCGGTCTTGACCTTCGTGCTCAAGCTGACCCTCCTCCCAACTCTGGAGGGTATCAAGACGTATCTCTCAGCTAACTCGGGGACCCATAAAGCTAGTTCTCCTTCAGAGATAATCCCCTCATATTTCCCATCTAAGCCAGAGACTAGGATAACTCTCTTTCCACTAGCAACCATCCTAGCTACTTTCTTCAAGTTAGTATCATATCTGACTACTCCGTATCTATCGCTCACGAGGTCACCGGCTCTGTAGAGGCCCCTCATCCTCTCCTCGAAGAACCTCGTCACATCAGTTTCTGAGAGGATCCCAACGAGCTTAGAGTCCTCTACAACGGGGAGCCCTCCTATCATCCTCTCTCTCATTACTTTAGATGCTGTGAATATCGATTCATCCGGCCCGATGGTCACAGGGTTCGCTGTCATGAACCTGCTCACGAGCGAGCTCTCAGGATCCCTCCACCTCCACGGGGCGCCTCTCCTCGCGAGGGCCTTAGCTATATCTGTAGCTGTTATCACACCAACTACTTCATTCCCTTCAACCACAATGAGCCTCCTAACCCTTCTCTCGAGCATGAGGTTCCTAGCTTTCCCTATAGTATCGTGAGGAGATACTACAGCCACCTCTTTAGTCATATAATCTCTAACTTTAGCCAAAACGCTCCCCCCTATATCAGTCCCCTCACCTTAGATTGAGCTATCCTGAGCTCCTGCAGGAGGAGGAACCATATATGAGGGGCTACCTTCAATATATCCCTAGAGGAGATTATACCGACGACCCTCCCATCATAATTCACGACGATGAGTCTCCTGATGTTCCTCTCTATCATTATCCTAGCTGCTTCATCTATATCAGTATTATCCCTTATCGTCACAGGGTCCTTCGTCATTATCTCAGATACCTTGACGTCCTCAGGCCTCCTCCCATCCCCAACAGCTATGTATCTAGTTATGAGGTCCCTCTCCGTGACTATCCCCTTCAGCTCACTGCCTTCCATGATGACGACAGAGCCTATATTATTCTCCTTCATCAATTTAGCAGCTTCATAGACAGTCCCATCAGGTCTCATAGTTATTAAATTCCTATTCATCACTTCAGATACCTTCGTCCTTACCTTAAGCTCCTCCTCCCTCTCGGGTATCAACGACCACATCTTCATCACTCCTCTACCCTCACCTTACCTGGGGGCATCGACCTCACTATGTTATCTATGGTCAACTCATCCGCCGGGACTTCAGCCCCTTCTCCTATTTTAACGTTACTCAAGAGCTCTATTAGTTTATTTTTTATCTTAATAGCTGCCTCCTCCTTGCTCATAGATCCCGGCTTTATCCTAACGGAGCATATAAAGGGAGCATCGGGAGGGGCTGCTGTCAGCTTCATACCATCTGGTGTCTCCTGTATCCCTACAGACAGCTCTAACTTAGCCCTCAAATAGTTCCTCTTCCCTGTTATGTAGAAACTGCCCTTTGGGAGGTACATTCCCGGAGGAGCGTGCTTAGAGACCTGCTCGCCCTTAACGTAATAGACATCCGCATAAGAGAGTCCTTCCTTCCAAGCTCTCGAGAAAGATGCTGCTGCTATTGCTGCTTGTTCTATAGATCTCTGATCGATCTCCCCCTCTGCCTTCAGGACGACGACAGCTCCTCCGGGCATGTCCACGTGGAAGAAGAGGTCATCATCGTCCATATACTTACTCACTATCTCAGAGTTCGTTTGAGCGTCCCTTCCGCAGATCACTAGGTTCCCAGAGGATGTATAGAACCATCTGAACCTCTCATACCACCTCACCTTCTTCCTGGGCTTAGGTGAGAGTTCGAGTCTCCTCTCCTCTAGCGAGGATTCTATCTGCCTCAGCCTCTCCATTATAGTGGATACAGCCTTATCTATCCTCAGGGCCTTTTCTCTCACTTTCTTCGCCCTATCGTAGTACTCTGAAGCATTTTCTGAGGCAGATTTCCTTATATCAAGCTCTATCTCCTCACCCTCTAGGGATATGATGACCTTACCCGACTCCCGATCTACTCGCTTTATCAAGATGTGTTCTCCTCCTGACCTCGCTTGAGCGAGGGCATCCTCGACCTCGTGGATATTTGAGAAGATTATATCACCTATCCTCTTCATTTGGGCATAGGACCTCTCATACTCTCCCTTCAAAGAGATCTGTCTCTCTATCTCCCTCCTGAGTGAGGAGATCCTCTCATCCTCAACGGATATTCCCTTCGATCTATAATAGTCCTCTACAGCGTCCGATAGTAGGTCTCTACTCACTCTCTCATACTCGAGGTGGGAGAGAGGGAAAGCGGAGTACTCGACTATCTCCTCACCATCTAAGTATAGAGTGGGCTCAGCTCCCTTACTCATGAGCTCAGAGATCTCATTTGCTAATGCATCTAGATCCAAATCCGATAGCTTCCTCTCAGCATCGATCCCCAACTTCAGGAGTACTTCATTGAGGTAAGGGGGGCCTAATCCGAAGCCTATAAGGGCCTTCCAAACTTTCTCATCCGGTGATATCCTCCCCAATACTCTAATAACATCTTCTCTGGAGAGACTAGGGGTCTCCTGCCAGAGGGAAGGGGGTAGCTTATATATCTCTCCCGCTCTTATCTTCCTATCCCTGTACTCAGCTCTGCGTTGAGCAGCTACTATCTCATCGCCCGATAGTAGTATCAAATTACCTCCGCCGAAAAGCTCCACTATTAACTTCATCCCTCTGGGAAATTCGAAAGAAACTATCCTCTCCAGACCGAGCTGAGATACCCTCTCTATCCTAGCGTTCTCTAAGTGCTTCCTCAAAACCATCACGAAAGGGGACGGTGTCTGGGGCTTCGTCCATTTGAGCTTCGTGAGGAAGAGGAACCCCCTAAGATCGATAAAAATCTCCCTCCTTCCATCGACTTCTGGATGGAATGAGAGGGAGAACGAGCTCTCACCGATATTGTAGATCTTCTTTATGAAACTACCCTCAACCCTTCGTAACTCCCTGATTATATGAGATATCTCGAGACCGGTCATCCCCCTGAGTTTCATTTAAATCACTGAGTATCTTAAGGGACCCCGCTCTTAAATGATCTTACTCAAGCGGGATCCTGACTCCGAGTACAATTCAGTGGGTAGCTGAGTCATGCTCCAGCTCAATGTTTTATATTTTGTAGTGATAACTTAACCCGATGAGGCCCAAGCATAAAATCTACTACTTCAGGCTCTCAGCTTCCTCCCTAGTAGGGATCCTCAACGGCCTCCTAAGGGTAGATCCAGCAGTAGGACTCTCAGCGTTCATCTTCACTTACTTCTTAGTGACTCCGCTCTCGCTCAGGATATGGAAGGATGAGCTCAAAGGAATGGGGCTCATGGAGATATATAAGGAAGCGATAGGTTCCTCTCTATTAGCCTTGATCTTCTTTTGGTCTCTTACAATGAGCTTTACAGGACAAGGGGTAGCATTAGCTGTTGTTAGGGAGAAGGGAAGCGGGATATATCCGATAGAGACGTTGGATGGGAGGCATTTACCTCCGGGCAATGAGGAGATGATGGGCTACAGTGTCGTTTATCTCAATATCTCGGACCATCTGAGAGATGCGGAATTAGGAGTCTGTCTGAACGGGACCTCTTCATTCAGAATGGGGAGGTATTACTTGACAGTGAGCGATATCATATCACTGAGGATCGAGCTGAAGCCATTCGATCCCGGGGATAGGGAGATCTTGAGGAGGATCTTGGGGGACTTCTCCATCTACAGGAATGGGACGATTATTTTCGGTAAAAATAGAGCCCATCTGGGTGAGAGTATCAATATGTCATCCAATGGATTGAATATATCCTTGAAATTCTTTGGACCGAATGATATTACCTTAGAGATGAGGTCGCCTATCAACACCTCTAAGGGCTCTCTCCTCAATTCATTCATTAAGGTCAGGAGTAGTGACTCTCAGTTGTGTTTATTCGATTCAGTCAAGCCTAAGATCGGGAGGAGGACGATAAGCCTTCAGGGATATCATATAGTGATCCTCCCAGGGGGATGAAGATGGGTAGGAGGTTCCTAGAGTTAGAAGCGGATGTTGGATTTGAGGTATGGGCTGAAGATATAAATTCCCTCTTCGAAGAGGCGGCCCTCTCTATGTATGAGATAATGGTGGATGTGGAGAAAGTGGGGAGGAGTGTAGAGAGGAGTATAAATATAAATGCTCCCGATATAGAGATGCTACTTCACCATTGGTTATCGGAGCTTCTCTTCATCACGGACGTAGAGGGGATAGTGTTCTCCGATTTCGAGGTCAAGATATCAGGGAACGATCTCGAGGGGAGGGCATGGGGTGAATTCATAGATATAGAGAAGCACAACCCGAAGACCGAGATAAAGGCTGTCACTTACCACAAGTTGAGCGTGAGGGAGGAGGGGGGTATCTGGAGGTGTACTGTGGTCTTGGATATATGAGGGACTACTCTCCGAAATCTTATTAAATTTCTCTACCCTTTATTCGATTATTTAGAAAAATTTATCTCAAACTTCCCAATCCCGGAGCTCTGCCTTTGAAAGAAACTTTAATAAACGAGGGGAGCATCCCTCCCCGAAAGAGAGGTGGCCTTATGCCAAGGAGACACGGCTCTCTGCAGTACTACCCTAGGAAGAGAGCAGCTACTCAGAAGGCTCTATTCAGATCTTACCCGGAACTCTCGGTTGATAAGCCGACTTTAGTAGCCTTCCCAGGATACAAGGTCGGTATGGTGCACGTCTTACTGAAGGAGGACAGGCCAGGTAAACTGAACTTCGGTCAGCAGATAACTCTAGCTTCTACTGTGATAGAGACCCCTCCTATTGAGGTAGTGGGTTTCAGGGCTTATAAAGAGGATTACTACGGTCTCAAACCTCTAGTTACCGCAGTGAGGATAGAGAAGAAGGATCCTATATCGAGGCTCTTGACGATAGGCGATGGTGTGGATAACTTTAATGAAGCTCTCCCTAAGCTTGAAGTTGCTAAAGTGAGTGAGATCAGGATACTATCATACACTAGGCCGGATCTAGCCGGTATCCATAAGAAGAAACCTGAGTTCATGGAGATACCAGTTAAGGGAGGGGAAATGGAGGAGAGGATAGAGTTCGCTAAGTCGCTAGTCGGCTCCCAGCTGAAGGTAGATAGTGTCTTCAAAGTAGGCCAGCTCGTCGATGTGACTGCTGTGACTAAGGGGCACGGTTGGCAGGGGGTCGTGAGGAGGTTCGGGGTAGAGTTGTTGAGGCATAAGGCTGGGAAGGGGAGATGGAGAGTTGGAAGCCTGGGCTCGAGGCACCCACCTTACGTCACTTGGAGAGTACCGAGAGCTGGGCAGACGGGTTATCAGAAGAGGACAGAGTACAACAAGAGGATACTGATGATTGGAGATCTGACTAGAGGCGATATAGACATATCCCCAAGGGGAGGCTTCAAGAATTACGGTATATTGAGGAGCCAATACCTATTGCTATCTGGCTCCGTCCCAGGACCGGCAAAGCGTTTCGTCTTCATAAGACATCCAATAAGGCCTAAGTACGCCGAATTACCTGCTCCAGAGATATACTACGTGAGCTCGGTCGGGTGGCTTAGGAGGTGAATCTAATGGAGGTCCCAATTTATAACTTGAATGGGGAGGTCATCGGGAGTATAGAGCTACCTCCATTGTTCGAACTGGACGTTAGGGAGGATGTAATAAGGAGAGTCTATCTATCGCAGCTGACAGCTAGGATACAACCTCAGGGCAGGGATCCTCTAGCCGGCCTCAGGACCTCAGCTGAGTCCTTAGGTGCTGGTCACGGTATAGCTAGAGTGCCTAGAGTGAAGGGGAGGGGCTATCCAGCAGCGGGCAGAGCTGCTAGAGCTGTCATGGCTGTAGGAGGGGCTAAGACGAAGGCCCCCAGATCTTGGAAAGTCATATGGGAGAGGGTCAATAGGAAGGAGAGGAGGCTCGCTATAGGGAGCGCTATAGCAGCTACTAGCCATCCAGAACTCGTCAGAGCGAG
Organism: Candidatus Korarchaeum sp.; assembly: GCA_020833055.1. Classification (GTDB taxonomy): domain Archaea; phylum Korarchaeota; class Korarchaeia; order Korarchaeales; family Korarchaeaceae; genus Korarchaeum. The sequence goes on from JAJHQZ010000001.1 coordinate 328,668, forward strand.
GCACAGGATACCTGAAGGGATCGCTTTGCCTATCGTAGTATCCGATGATATAGAATCGATAAGGAAGACCTCTGAGCTCTACAAATTGCTCGAGAGGTTGGGTCTCGGGGAGGAGCTAGAGAGGTGCAAGAGGAGGTTCAGGAAGATTAGAGCTGGGAGGGGGAAGATGAGGGGAAGAGTCAGGCAGAGGGCGAGAGGGCCCCTGATAATATACTTGAGGGAGGACTCTCCCCTGAAGCTGGCGTATAGAAACATACCTGGGGTAGATGCCGTTTCCGTGAGGAACCTGAGTGTGATGCACTTAGCTCCCGGAGGGAAGCCGGGGAGACTGACTATATGGAGCGAATCCTCAATAAGAGCTCTAGAGGAGGTGAGGATCATTGCCTAAGTTTTTCGATCCATTTAAAATACTAAAAGCTCCTATATCCACTGAGAAGGTAGTCAGAATGATAAATGAGGAGAATAAACTGGCCTTCTATGTAGATATCAAAGCGAGTAAGTCCGATATAAAGAGGGCAGTCGAGGAAGCATTTGACGTGAAAGTAGTGAGCGTAAGGACCTTAATAACACCCACCGGAAGGAAGAAGGCATATGTGAAGCTATCACCTGAGTTCAAAGCATCAGATGTTGCCTCGAAGCTCGGGGTAATAGGGTGAGAGTGTGGGTAAGAGGATCTTAGTTCAGAGGAAGGGGAGAGGGGGTATTCAGTTCAGATCTAAGGATCACTTGAAGATAGCTCCAGTTCGCTACCCTCAGGACGGGATGGATAATCTACTTAGGGGCGTAATAAAGGAGATACTGCATGAGCCGGGCAGGCATACCCCCATATCACTCGTGGAACTTGAGAACGGACAGAAGTTCTATTACATACCTCCGGAGGGGGTTTATGAGGGTCAGGAGATTCAGATAGGCAAGGGGGCCGAGGTAAGGACGGGTAACATACTGCCTCTATCCGAGATACCTGATGGTAGTCTCGTCTGTAACGTTGAGATAAGACCTGGAGATGGTGGGAAGATCGCTAGGAGGAGCGGGACTTACGCAATAGTTTTCTCCCATGAGGGAGATAAGGTAATACTTAGGTTACCCTCTAGGAAGGAGAAGATAGTTGATGCGAGGTGCAGAGCAACAATAGGCATAGTAGCTGGCAGCGGGAGGATAGAGAAACCGTTCATGAAGGCCGGTACCAAGTACTACCACGAGAGGACTCATCCGAAGAGGTGGCCAGTGGTGAGAGGAGTAGCGATGAATCCCGTATCCCATCCGCATGGAGGGGGATCGCATAAGAGACCTGGGAAGCCGACTACAGTCGCTAGAACGGCTCCTCCTGGTCAGAAAGTTGGTCATATAGCTGCTAGAAAGACCGGAAGGGCTAAGAGGAGGGTGACGACTCAGAGGTAAAATTATATTTCATGGAGGGAAGATCTCTAGATGTCCTCTAGGGAGTTCAGATACCGTGGGTATACGCTGGAGCAACTCCAAGCGATGACATTGGATGAGCTAGCTAATGTCATGCCAGCTAGGATAAGGAGGACGCTGAGGAGAGGGCTTTCCATCGAGAACAAGAAATTCCTAGATAAGATCAGGAGATACAAAGCCATGGGGATTGATAAAGTTATAAGGACACATAGGAGGGATATGCCCGTATTACCTGAGATGGTGGGCTCTAAGATAGCGGTCCATAACGGGAAGGACTTCGTTGAGATCACGATAGTTCCTGAGATGATAGGGCATTATCTCGGTGAGTTCGCGATGACAAACAAGATAGTGAAGCATGGGAAACCGGGTAAGGGAGCTACGAGATCTAGCAAGTTCGTACCTCTTAAGTAATTGCCGGGGTGGCCGAGATCGGACCAAGGTGCCCGCCTTGAGAGCGGGTGGCCCTCCGGGCCGCGAGGGTTCAAATCCCTCCCCCGGCGCTCATTTTATTTTGATTTAAGATAGACATCCTCCCTGCTCTAAAGCGAGTTCCTACTATTGCGGGGAGTTCGGGCTATATCCCCTCTTCCCGAGTTTTTAGCCCGGGCCGGTCGGTTCGTCAGCTACTATCAGGACCTTCATCATGCCTCGCATAATAAACTTGTAACTATATTTAAATTTCACTCAATATCTCTTGAGAATTTAAAAAGAAATACTGAAGTTTCACATCAGAACGATACTTATCTTGACATCCTCCGGGAGCGTTATACCCATTATACTCCTTATATATCTCTCATCCGGGTTCGGGATGTCGATTATCCTCTTGTGGATCCTCAGCTCATATTTATCGTATCTATTAGTCCCCTCCCCCGATGGGTTCCTGAGGGCCGTCACTCTGAGCCTCTTCGTGGGTAGGGGTATGGGCCCCTTAACCCTTATCCCCATCTTATCAGCTATCTCCTTGAACATCCTGCTCACTCTCTCTAAGCTCTCCGGATTCACGCTCACTAACTCTATCCTCAGGACTTCAGTCATTGAGATCACCTAAAAAAGGAGGGGGTGTTCATTTCTTCTTCCTCTCCAGCGGGACTACGTCAAGTACTATGCCAGCAGCCACTGTTATCCCCATATCTCTAACGGCGAACCTCCCGAGGGGCGGGAACTCGCTGTACTTCTCTATCACGAAAGGTTTAATAGGCTCGAACCTCACTATAGCGGCATCTCCCCTCTTTATGAAGCTAGGTTTCTCCTCGAGGACCTGGCCTGTCCTCGGATCTATCTTCTTCTCTATAGAGACCATCTTGCAGGCCATGTGACCTGTGTGCGCATGGACTACTGGGGTGTAACCTGGGGCTATCGCTGTCGGGTGTTGTAGCACGACTATCTGAGCTGTGAACTCCTTAGCAACTGTCGGCGGGTTGTTCGGGTGGCCTATGACATCTCCTCTCTTTATCTCCTTCTTATCTATCCCCTTTATGTTTATACCTATATTATCACCTGGTTCGGCTTTTTCGAGCCTCTCATGGTGCATCTCTATGCTCTTCACTTCAGCCGTCTTACCCAACGGCTCTATTACTATCGTGTCCCCGGGCTTGAGGACGCCCGTCTCCACTCTACCGACTACTACAGTACCTACACCAGTTATCGAGAACACGTCTTGGATGGGGATCCTCAAGGGCTTATCTAGAGGCTTCGGTGGGGCGACGAATGTATCTAGGACCTCGTAAAGTGTCGGACCATTATACCAGGGCATATTATTGCTCCTATTAACTACGTTATCTCCCAAGAGGCCGCTAGTCGGTACGAAGTATATCTTAGATGGATCATAACCGACTTTCCTGAGGAGATCTGAGACTTGTTCTTTTATCTCCTCATACCTCTCCTTCTTATAGCTTACTGTCGGGTCATCCATCTTATTTACAGCTACGGCCAGCTGGTTCACTCCCAAGGTCTTTATCAGGAAGACGTGCTCTATCGTCTGGGCTTGAACCCCCTCCCCAGACTTAGCTGAGACGACTAGTATAGCTGCATCCGCTTGACTAGCCCCTGTTATCATGTTCTTAACGAAGTCCCTGTGTCCAGGGGCATCTATCACTGTGATCATCTTATGCGGGGTCTCCACTTTAGTGTGGAAGAGGTCTATGGTCATTCCCCTCTCTCGCTCCTCCTTGAGCCTATCGACGACCCAAGCGAATCTAGCGTCTCCAGCTAGATCCTCCGGAGGTAGCTCTTCTACGAGTTTTAAGTCGTAGAAGAGCCTACCGATTATTGTAGACTTCCCATGGTCCACATGGCCGACGAATATCAGGTTCACGTGTTCCTTCTCAGGCATCATATCACCCTATGAGTGACACCTGAAATTGGTGCATCGTGTATTTTTAAACCTAAATATCTCCGGGAGATCTCACTGGAGGTCGGTGCTCGAGATAGTGGTACGTATGGTAAAAATTATCAAAAAATTAGCGACTGTCTAAATATTTTATAGTTGCTGGTCGATATTAATGATAAAAATTCAATGAGTTACTAATAAATTTGCTTAATAGTAATGGGTATTTTAAATAATCAATAGAGAGGTTTATCTAAAATTTAGCACGTTAAACTGCACTTACTATTTAATATTTTTTGGATGAATATCTCTGATGTGTCGTGGGAGGTTTTTTAAGTTAATCAAGTAGTGCCGCTAGATGCACGAAGAAGGTATCGTGAGGTATAAGGAAGCTACCGCTTGGTTACTGACCTTCCCCCCACTAATGGCTCTATTATCAAATATGCTGTCGCTCAATTTCTCGATATTTGATAAAGATACAGGTGCTAGGATAAGCATAATCCTTATGATGACAGCAATGTTCATATTCATCATCGGTGATAGGTACATAAGGATACTGATCCCTCTCGAGGAGGGGCAAGTACATCATATGGTTAGGCTCTATAGGAAAGCTGCTATCCTCCTAGGGGTAGTCATACCTACGCTGGGCCTCCTCTCAGCATTAGCTGTAGGATACCCTGACTCCCCACTGACATCCCTCTCTTTCACAGCTATATCCCTGAGCGGGTTGGGTTCCGCTTGGAAGAGATTCTACGATAAGCTCACCGGAAAAATAATAGTGGAGAGGACTAAAAGCTAAAACTTAGGATAAAGCGTTTATTATCTCATTCAATAACTTCCTCGCTTCCTCCTCATCCCTCCCCTCAACTAGGACCCTTATCTTATGCTCCGTTTTAGAGAGCCTAACTAAAGCCCATAGATCATCGGAAATCAACCCGATACCATCGAGGAAATCTAAATTCATTCCTCTCTCTTCCCCAATTTTGATTAAAATCCTTTCCACTTCTTTCCATTCCTTCTCCAATGGGAGATTCCTCCTCATCGTATGGTACTTGGGGAAATCTCCGATAATATCGCTCAAACTCCTCCCTCTAGTAGCCATTAGTTCCAATATGAGGGCCGCTGCTAAAGGACCATCTCTACCTAGGTGGAAATCGGGGAGTATCACGCCCCCGCAGCTCCCCTCACCACCGACAGTAGCCCCTACCTCCTTCATCTTATGCGTCACATAAGCCTCTCCGACGGGGGTTCTGTAGATCTCAGCACCCCTCCTCATCGCTATATGATCGAAGATCCTGGATGATGCCGCGTTCACGACCAGTTTCCCACCGCCCTTCCTCTCGAGTATATAATCGACGACGAGCGCTAGCGTAACATCTTCAGGCATGACCTCCCCTCTCTCCGTTACTATAGTTAGTCTGTCAGCATCCGTATCATGAGCGAAGCCCAGATCCGATCCAGTGGCTACTACGATCTTAGAGAGGTCCTCTAGGGTATCTGGTCTCGGCTCCAATTCCCTCACGAATATCCCAGGGGCTGAGTTTATAGTTAACGTCTTGACACCCAGTTCGTTGAGGAGATAGGGGGTTACATAAGCCCCAGCTCCACCGTTAACATCTAAGCAGACCTTCAACTTATACCCTCTGACTCTCTCAATATTCACGAACTTGAGGAGGTCCTCCAAGTAGTCCTCTGTAGCGTCATATTGCTCCTCCTTTCCCATCTCGTTCCAGGGCACTGATTCAAATCTTCCCTTCTCGAACTCAGATCTGAGGAGCTCCATCTCATCAGGGTGGAGGAGGATACCTTCTCTCCCTAATAACTTCAATGCGTTCCACTCAGGCGGATTGTGGCTCCCAGATATCACTATGCCTCCATCCGCATTGTACTTAGCTGTGGCCCATTCTATCGTAGGTGTTGGAGCTACCCCTATGTTGAGCACGTTCACACCAGCTGAGAGGAGCCCTGAGATAACTGCTCTCTCAATAGCTTCTCCACTTGGTCTCGTATCCCTTCCGACGACTACTAGAGATCCCTTCCCCAATCTCCTCCCGAAGATATTGGCTATCAACATGGAAGTGTGAGCATCGAAGCCCCTGCCCACGATACCCCTTATCCCTAAGGGAGTGAAGATGAGGCTCATACCCCATCCCCCGAATCCTCGGGAAGTTGAGTGACCCTCTCAAAATCCCCCGATCTCAGGTAAGATCTCATAACCGGGAGTATCACAGCTAGTATTATCAGAACGCCTAGTGGTCCTGAGATAGGGGAGAGGGGGCTGGATCTCACGATCAAAACTACGCTAGTACCTATCGCATTCAGGACACCGCCTATCGCGAAACCTGCGAAGAAGGGAACTGCTCTATCTTGGAGGAATTTTTCACCCCCATATCTCTCAGCTAAGAACCTCAATAGACTAGTTAGCATGTATAGAGCAGCGTATCCCGGGAGTAAGAGCCCAAGAAGAATACCTATGGCACCTATGCCAAATATAGGGAAGATTCCCTTCACTATGAATGGGATCGCACCTATTAGAAATCCCTCGATGAAGTAAATCGGATCCCACCCTTCTAGCTGGTTCATCACAGTGAGGAGTCCCTCCTCTGGATAAGTCGTTACTGCCATCTCCAGGGGCTTCTTAGCGGCTCCCCATATGTGAAATGAGAGGAGAAGGAGTAAGGAACCTGCTAAAGCTCCGAAGACTATCCCGAAGACTTGAGCCCTGAAAATAGTCTTAGCCTTTATATTGAGCTCTGATGAGAGCTTGAACCCCTCAGCTGAAGCTGTAGGTTGAGCCGATATGGAGTCAGTCACCATAGCATTAGCGGCTCCTGAGAAGAAGGTATCTGAAGATGCTCTACTGAAGAAGCCGGAGGAGAAGAATATCTGATCCAAGATACCCCTTATCCCTAGATTGATCGGTACTATCCAGTTGCTCATCCCGAGGGTCCATATGTAGCCCTGCCAGTAAATTGATTGAAGTATCAGGATAGCTAAAGCTATCGCGGGACTCATCCCCAGGATCGATAGGAGAAATATGCTAAAGATGAAGGTAAGGGCCCATCCTACGAGGAGCCACTTCCTCGAGAGGGGCTCATCGTCCCACCCCCTGAAGTTCCTCGCTATATACTTAGCTCCTACGAGGATGGGGATTAGACCTACGGCGACGTAGACCCCTGTGCTGAGATGGTACCATGGCAAAGGGCCATTGAAAGCGGCATTTGATGAATAGAATGAGAAATCGTGACCGCTCTCATAGGGAAGGAGTCCCATCCTCACTAAGATCGGGGGTATGAGTAAGTATGCGACTATAGCAGTAATCCATATCGATACCTGTATCCCCAATGGTATCAGGAAGGACCACGCAATTAGATCCGGTGTTATCTGAGTCCCCTGGTCCATACCGAAGGCCCCTCCAGGGAAGGAGCTCTGGAGGTAGGGAGTGAGATCGAACCTCAGGTCCGCTGTTGGGAACTCCTCCCATATAGCTTCCAAGAGATGCCCTCTCTGGAAGAGACTAATTATGAAACCTGATAATATTCCAATGTATAGTATTTTTAGTTTAATTCCTCTTTCTTTCAATATTTTTGAAAATTTTGCGGCGACAGTAGCGACGGGGAAGACTAACTTCTCCCTCTCTATGTAGAATCTCCTCAACGGTATCACGTTGAAGTAAGAGAAGAGAGTCAGGATAATCGCGAAGAGGACTACATAAGTTAGTGGAAGGATCCAGGCTCCCCAGTTTATACTGCCGCCCAGGAGGAGGCTCCTCATAGCGTCCTCATCCCTCGGCACTAGAAAGCTGGGGAGGATCTGCCTCAGTGGGAAGTCCTTGGAGAGGCCTGCGATAGCCCAGGATGGGAGTATGTACTGCCAACCTATGAAGAGGACTGTCATCACCTCAACAGAACCGAATATGACTCCCATCTCCCCGAAGGACAGGGGCTTCTTGCTCATACTTGAAAGGGCATATGAGATAGCTAATATGACGAGAGCAGCTTCCCCAGTCCAGCTGTAGCCACCGGCCCCCCTTATCACAGTCTGACCGAAGAGTATGAGGAGACCGAACGCTATAGAGAGGAGCAGAGCCCTTGGAGTGAATGCCCTCTCATCCTGTTCCAAGGGATCACCTAAGCGAGGAGGCCGCTCTTCATATTTAAATGGTGATCAGTTATAGATGAGGATACCACCTTATCTATCCCTCTCATCTCTCTAATCGTATCTATAGCTTCAGGGACCGCTGAGAGGATCCCGTATAGGGAGAAGATATTGATAGAGCTCCCGTCCCTCGATGGCTCGATGGATCTCAGGAATAGGATGATAGAGAATATAGTGTATCTCCTGAAGAACGGATAGTAGATGCATATCTCATTCAGATCTACCTCGCGATTTATTGAACTCACCCTTCTAGCGGATATTAAATAGTCTCTCAGGGTCTCTAAATTGAGCCTCTCCGATAACTCTAGCTCGAGCATAGCTGGTCTGAAGAACGGGCAGCAGTATATATCGGAGACCCATCTGATCCTCAATTTACTCACGGGAATGTCAGATAACCTTGAAAGGATGATATCTCTCGGATTGAGTTGAATACCAGTGCCCTCGAATGTCAACTTAATGCTCAACTCATTCGGATCATACTCGATCAGAAAATCGATGTTCTCGAGGAAATCCTCCAGGAATCCCTGTACCTTAATCCCCCTCTCCTTGAAATATTCAAGGCTCGATTCACTGCAGAATAAATCAGCCATCTCAGATAGATCCTTGGAAAATGGAGTGGGCTTATGGGAGTAGAGACCTATCACATCTATATCGGGTTGGCTCCTCAGCGCATCCATTAAGTGAGCTGCATAAGGGTCCTGACCTATGATCCCTATCCTTATCATCTAGATGAGCTCTCCCTCAGGGCATCGACAGCGGGCAAGGGGAGGCCAGCGAGACCGTACATAACAGCGCCTCCAGCTGTGTAAACTTTGCTCCCTTTGACCCCTACCATATCGGCTGCTGCGCTGAGATGTCCCCCGCAGAGGACTGATTCTTTAGCATATTTCTCCATCGCACTCACTATCTCGAGAGTCCCTCTCCTAGATTCCGGCTTCTCAAATATCCCCATCGGTCCGTTAGCTATAGCTATATCGGCGCCCTTCAACTTCTCCTTGTATAACTCTATCGTACCGACGCCTATATCTATTATCTCGGAATTCTCAGGTATTGCGTAGACTGGGAAGTTCTCGATCCTACCATCCTCTAGCTTCACTAGGAAATCGACTGGATAGAGGATCCTACCGGGCGCTTCATTCAAGATCTCCCTGGCTGCTGGGAGTAAGAGGTCCAGATCCTTCATCTTCTTCATCTTCCCGTTAAGTCTATGACCAGCTGCTAGGGCTAGGAGCATGCCGACAAGCCCCCCTGTCAGGACCTCCGCTGCTTTATTGTTCCTGATAGCGTGAACCATTACTTTCAGCTTATCGGGGACCTTAGCCCCTCCTAATATGAGTATCCTCCTTCCCTTTATCGAATCTAATTCCATCATCTCACTTAGCATTTTCTGCATGTTCCTCCCGGCCGCAGAGGGCAGGAGATATGGGAAAGCTACTAAAGAAGGTTGGCTCCTATGAGCAGCTTGAAAAGCATCATTAACATAAGCATCGAATAGAGGAGCTAGCTTCTGAACTAAATGTGTCTTTATTAAATCCTTTGGATCTCCTTCTATGTTTTCTTCAGCCATAAATCTCAAATTCTCGAGCATTATGACTTCTCCCTTCTTCATCTTCTTTATCTTCTCCCTGACTTCGCTGGAGAAGACTCCATCCACGTATTCCACATCTATGCCGAGCTCCTTAGAGAGCTCTCTCGCATGAGGTTCCGTAGTTATGAAATCGCTGCTTCCAGGTCTTCCCTGATGTGTCCCAACGACTACAGAAGCTCCCCTCTCAATCAACTCCTTTAGAGTCTTAGCAGCTTGCTTTATCTTCTCAATTTCCATTATTTCACCGTTCTCTCCTATTGGAACGTTCATATCAGCTCTTAAAAAGACCCTCTTGTTCTCGACATAGAGATCATCGAGAGTAGGTACCCTTCTCGCCTTCATAGAGCACCCCCCGCTCATGCCCTCTGAAAAATTAAATTTTTATCTCTTCAACGGAGTGGGCTCGCTAAATAATGGAAAAATTTTTGATAATTACTTCAGGTACTCAGAGAGAGCATCCTTACAGGGACATCCCCTCTCCTTAGGTACTCTTCTTATAGTTTCCTCAATAAGCCTTGATATATCTTGGATTTTCCTTGAGAATATCTCAATTACTTCTTCTTGTGTCAATTTAACAGCTCCTGAAACTCCTGCTGCATAATTGGTGACTACTGAAATGCTCGCATAACAGATAGCGAGTTCCCTAGCTAGGGAGGCCTCTGGGCATCCCGTCATACCGACGATATCTCCCCCGAGTATTGAGAACGCTCTGATCTCAGCGGGGGTCTCGAACCTATTCCCCTCAGTGCAGACGTAAACACCACTATCCCTGACCCTCAAGCCTATACTCTCCGCCGCTTCAATTATGGAAGCTCTTATCTCGGGGCAGTACGTGTATGGAGTCATTGAGACATGTACTACACCGCTTATCTCCCTTCCTCTGACTTTGATTGTAGTCTCCCCATCGTAAAATGTCATATCCCTGCATTTCGTCATATCTATGAAATCGTGAGGTATTACTATCGTCCCTGGCTCTAGATCCGGATTTATCGATCCTACTGCATTCGTGGCGATTATCCTCTCAACTTCAAGCATGTTGAGGGCGTAGAGATTCGCCTTATAGTTCACTTTGAAGGGAGGGAACTTATGCGAGGTCCCATGCCTCGGTATGAAGGCGACCTCCTCTCCAGCTAGCTCGCCCAATTGTACATCGCAGTAGCCGAAGGGAGTGTCTAATCTCAGTGTTTTAGGATTTTCTAGGAGCTTATATAATCCACTCCCACCTATTATGCCTACTCTCACCATGAAGGTCCCTCTATATACTCCCGTCGATGGAGGTAATTTTTATAACTCATGCGCGTAAGTACTCGCGCCTAGAGCAAAGTTTCTAAGGGGGTGTAAGTATGGCCCTAGCCACAGTCGGTGGGAGACCAGTCCTGATATTGAAAGAAGGAACTACGAGGACGAGAGGAGATGAGGCTAGGAGGATAAATATAATGGCAGCGAGGGCAATAGCTGATGCCGTTAAGACGACGCTAGGCCCTAAGGGAATGGATAAGATGATAGTGGATTCTATCGGCGATATAACGGTTAGCAACGATGGGGCCACGATACTACAGGAGATGGAAGTCGCCCATCCAGCTGCGAAATTGATGGTAAACTTAGCTAAAGCTCAGGATAAGGAGGTAGGGGACGGGACGACAACTAGCGTAGTTCTCGCAGGGGAGCTTTTGATAGAGGCTGAGTCGTTACTGCAGAAGGACATACATCCGACTGTCATAGTCGAGGGGTATGAGAGAGCTCTGAAGTTCGTGGAGCAGGAGTTGGAGAAGCTCGCTATAAAAGTCAACCCTGATGATGAGGAATGGCTCATGAAGGTCGCTGAGACAGCTATGAGTAGCAAGCTCGTGAGTGGTGAGAAGAGGAAGCTAGCTGAGATAGCTGTCAAGGCTGTGAAAGCTGTCGAGGAGATGAAAGGGGATAAGAGGTACGTAGATATAGATAACGTGAAGATAGTGAAGAAGAAGGGCAAGAGTTTAGCTGAGACAGAGTTCGTCAAGGGGATAATATTGGACAAGGAAGTCGTCCATGGGGACATGCCGAAGAGCGTGAGGAACGCTAAGATAGCGATTCTAAATGTACCGCTAGAGATAAAGAAGCCCGAGATAGACATGGAGGTTCAGATATCGTCCCCGCAAGAGCTGAGGGAGTTCATAGAGCAGGAGACCAGGATCCTGAGGGAGAAGGTAGAGAAAATACATTCTGTGGGTGCTAACGTTGTCTTCTGCCAGAAGGGGATAGATGAAGTAGCTCAGCACTTCTTAGCGAAGTACGGCATAATGGCAGTCAGGAGGGTAAGCGAGAAAGACATGCAGAGGATAGAGAAGGCTACTGGAGGAAAAATAGTCAACAACTTGGATGATTTGACTGAGAATGAGCTTGGAAGGGCTGGGCTCGTTGAGGAGAGGAAGATAGGAGATGATAAGATGATATTCATTGAGGAGTGCGAGAACCCGAGGGCTGTCACGATATTACTGAGGGCTGGAGCCGATACGATACTTGATGAGGCTGAGAGAGGGCTCAAGGATGCCCTATACGTCATAAGGAATGTAGTTGAGGATGGGAAGGTATTCTACGGAGGCGGCTCCATACAGGAGGAGCTAGCGATAAGGTTGAGGGAGTATGCTCACTCAGAGAGAGGGAAGGAGCAGCTCGCAATGGAGTCTTTCGCTAATGCTTTAGAGAGCATCCCCAGGATATTAGCTGAGAACGCTGGCATGGACGCTGTGGATGCGATAGTCGAGTTGAGGAACGCTCACAAGTCAGGGAAGATATCCGCGGGGATAGATGTCCTCAACGGTAAGGTCGGAGATATGGCTGAGCTCGGAGTCGTCGATACTTACAGAGGAGTGAAGAACGCTATAGCTGCAGCCACTGAGACAGCTATCCTGATAATAAAGACGGACGATATAATAGCCGCTAAGCCATACGAGGAGAAGGGGAAGGAGAAGGGCAAGGGCGGAGAGGAAGAGGAGGGTGGCGGTGAGTTTAAATCTGAGTTCGACTGATGGTCCCCGATAGGAATGAAATGGATCGATAGGGAAGCCGGGAAGATCCTCGGGATAAATGCCTTCGATCTTTTTTTACTACTCATAATTTTGTGTGCTGGCGGCTATTATGCCTATGAGAACTTAGTTCCGCCGCCTCAAGAGGTCAGCTCATTCTCCGGGTTGAACATAAGGAATGCGGCTCTGGAGTACAGTAGGCTCTCGGGTCTGGGCTATCTAGTTTACGCTAGAGTGGATGGTACTTGGACTATGAACGGCACGGAGCTTCATGACGATATTCTAATAACCTGGGCTTATGAGACAAGGCTATTCGGATGGTATAAGGGGAGCAGGGTCACGATAGGGGGGCCGAATGCCTACGTTGAGGACATCGCTGCTACCCAAATAACATTCAAGACAGCCACGCCCTCCGTAATAAGGATTTATGTGACTCAGATAAATGGAAGCACATTGTCCGAAATATCGGATAGGTTAGAGGAAATTTCGAGAAATGTGGCAGGTAGATATGGAGTAGGCAATGTCCTGATCAGATCATCTCTCGTCATAAGAGTCCCCGGGTTGAAGCCAGACGCCTTCATCTACAGCCAGCTCAGGAATAAGATATACAGTAGGGTACCCTGGGGCTACCCATATTTCAATCTAGGGGATTCCTACATAACGGTGATATTCGATTACACTCAGAGGAATTTCCTCACTACAGATGACCTGAGGACGATAGACTCCATACTGAGGGAGCTGAACATAAGTTACAGTGGCGTGATCCTTTACGATGGATATGTCTTCATAGGGACCGAGAAGCCCCTGACCGGTGTCTCGGTCTACGCCGAACTTCTGGAGAACGCTAGGAAGTACTCGAATACGATAGATCTAACGAAGTTGACGTATACGGTGAAGCCGTGAGGTGCCCCGTTTGATCCTCTCTATACTGATCAGATCCTTTAAGAGCTCTCTCATAGGGAGAAAGTTGATTAGATTAAGGCCATCGATAATAAAGGGGAGCCTCACATATAGAGCTTTAATTTTAATCTATAAGACTCTCAGCGATTCATATGATAGATCTTTCATTGTGAGATTACTCAGGAAGCTCTGCTACCCGATCGAGAGCAAAGTCACACTCCAAAAATTCCAATTTAAGGAAGGAAGTTTACTGAAAAGGGCTTTAGATATCTTTCTATCACCATTCATCCTCCCCATAGGCTTCTTATTCTTCTTTATGGTCTCCTTGGTGAGGGTGTGCGAGGGCACCGTCCTCCTACTCCTCCTGACCGTGATATCGATGCTACTGGGAATAGCTTTAGCCAGGGCCGAGGAGGAAATGGAGGTGATAGATCCGAGGGGTTTCGTCCTCTTCCTAGGAGCCTCGATGTTCCTCATAGGTTACGCTGCTTTCATCGTCCAGATAGCGAATGCAGGCGGGATCCCTCTGCTAGATGAGCAAGTTAGGCGGAAGCTCCCAGCGGAGCTCAACTACCTCTCATGGACGACGGTCCCGGGTGCTGCATTCATACTCTCTTCATCGAGAGTGAGGAGATGCGAGGCTATTCTATTCTCCATAATAGGGTTCATACCATCTTTCCTGCTCGCTTTCAGGACTGAGATGATAGCATACATACTCGCGGTCCTCGTAGTACTATACAATAGGAAGTTGATAGGACCTGTGTTCATAACGACTGCGTTCATAACGCTGATAATATCCTTCATAGGGGTTGGGGCGTTCAGATCCATAGCGACGGGGCTAGTCCAGAACCCAATAACCTCTGTCCTCTATAGACCGACTATAACTGTCGCAGCTCTAGATACTATCGTTAGACTCTATGGCTTCAGGCCAATTACGAATGGTTACATTCATCTAGCTGCGATATCCTCCCTTGGGCTCATAAGCGGGCCTAGATACGGACCCAGGAACCTCATAGGCAGGTACACCCTTGGGAGGACCGATGTATCTACGACAGCTACGCTCATAGGGGGGCCGCTCTTAGATTGGGGGATCCTAGGGGTCTTTGCATCCTCTCTAATATACTCCTATATTTTAGCACTATCCCACAGGTTCTCCAGGGGGAGGGAGGCGCTCCTAGGTCCCTACGCAGTCATATATTCGTACTTAGTCGTGGGGATCGAGACAGGGATATTGGATCTCAATGTCTACATCTACCTTTTAATCTCGATCCTCATCACAATATTCTCGCTGAGGCCTAGAAGATGAAAGTTCGAGAGGTAATAATACATCCCTCCTCAGGGATTTTTATAATTTTAGTCTCTATAATGATCTCCGGTTCAATTAAATTCGGTATATCTTATCAATGGCTCCTCTCATCACTCTCAGGCCTAGCGTCATTCACATTGGGCGTCATCTCAGCGAACCGCTTGGGCATCAAGTTCCTGATGATATCATCAGAGATAGCCCTATTCATCATAATATTTTTCTCATTTTTAAGGATAGCGGGCTATTACTCATTCTTAATATCACTTCTATGGTTGGCAGTCGCGAACATCTCCTCGTTACTCATCAGAGCGAAGGAAGTGAGGGTACCTGTATATTCGATCATTACATATATCCTAGGCTCGTCCCTCGTCATTTACTCCTACCTCAAGATACCGGATATCGCGGAGCTGAGGGCCTCACCCAGCGTACCGGTTGAGGGTGCGTTCGGGATGTTCTTAATTTTCATATCATATCCAAGTATCTTCTCCTGGCTTTTGAAATCAAATTCAATTTATTCAGCATTATTCTCAGTATTTAGCATATCCCTCATGCTCCTCCACGGCTTCAGAGCTGACGCCATTCTAGTGCTACTCTCTACGTTCCTCCTAGTATGGAGGAGGAGCAGGCATCTCTCATACCTCCTCTTGTTATCAGCACTGCTCCTCTACATAGGAATAGATATTATTAGAGCTAAACTCGCGATATCAGCATTGGAGAGGCCTATCTTCCGGCTCAGTACGACTTACTATTACTCGAAGGAGTTAGCATCGTATTTCCTCAAGTTAATACCTATAGAACCATTCTGGCTTACTTCCATACCGTTGCATCAATCCCAGACTATAGGAAGAGGTATCTTCGGTAAGGATTTCGGGATAACTCCGACTATATTCATCGGGATGCTGATGGACCTAGGTTTCATCGGGATGCTTCTCTTATCCTTCTTCATAGGTTCCGCGACTAGTTACTCCTATGGGAAGTTCATCTCAGGGGATGACGAATTTTCGTACACTGTAATATGGCCCATCATAATAACTAGAACGGAGATAGGGTTGACTCAGCTCGACCTCGCTCTGATATTCGGGTCCACTATATTCTCCCTCTTACTCAACTTTTTTAATGGGTCTCGTGACTTGAGAGGAGGGTAAGAGAATGCCGTACTACTACCACGGTCCCGTGATGCCTGGGGGCAGGAAGCCGACAGGCGGGAAGATAAGAGTGAGTAGAGGGAAGAGGAAGAGAGAAGCGGGGAGGCATCCAGCTTTCACAACGATAGGTGAGAGGAGACTCAAGCTAGTGAGGATAAGGGGAGGAGGGATAAAGTTGAGGCTCATATCAGGTAATGAAGTGAACGTAGCGGTAGGGGGAGGTCTGACGAAGAGAGCTAAGATACTGAGCTTCATAGAGAATCCATCCGATAAGACTTTGAGTAGGAGGGGTATAATAACTAAGGGAGCTCTAGTTAAGACCGACTTAGGGATTGTGAGGATCACTTCGAGAGCCGGTCAGCACGGCGTACTGAACGGAGTCCTAGTGAGTGGGGATGTCGCATCGTAGGGAGAGGAAGGTGATATATCCCTCTTACTTCGACTCCAGATTAAGCAGGAAGGATGGGAGGAGGGTTCCTAGGAGTCTAGCAATAAGGGGACCGACTCTCCAAGACCTAGTGAACGCCCTAAAATCCCTCTCAATTAGATTCTATGTAGAGAAGGATAAGGGGAGACCTTCTAGATGGTATAAATTTGAGGGACGCGTTTTAGTCCATTATGAGGGGAAAAAGGAGGAACTCCTCAAGACATTAGCTAGGGAGATGGTGAGGCAGAGGCGTGAGGTTTCTGGGGGAAGTAGTCAGAGTAACTAGATCGAGGAACTTCCTAGTTAGATTGAAGCCTCCCTTAAAAGAGGATTTAAAGGGGTCCAAAGTTCTACTTGAAGATCTATCCTTAGTAGGGATCGTTAGTGATATAATAGGGCCTGTCCATGAGCCTTATGCTTTAGTCAAGATATTGATTCCCTTGGATAGAGCTAAGGAGCTCATAGGTAAGAGGGTTTATCTAGCGGAGAGGGGCGATGAGAAGATCCTGAGGTCCGGAGAAGGTCTATTATCTTATTGAATAGATAGTTAGATATCCTCTCAGAATCCCCTCTCTCGATAGTCACGACCTCTGAGGAGCTCTTCAGCCTCTCTATCTCTCCTATCTTAACTAAGGGCGCTGTACCAACAGAAATAGTATCAGATTCCCATATATCCCTAACTATCTCGAGGAACTTCCCTGAGAGGAGCTCCATCTTCCCTATCTCATCTATTATCACGACATCGCATTCCTCTAAAGCCCTTCTCAATGCGGGTATGGCTATAGACTCGAATCTCATCACATCCACTCTATACTTCGATATAGAGGGACCCTCCTTGAAATCAGTCGATGCGAAGACATCAGTCCATCCCGTGAGTATATCCTCGACAGCGAATCCCTTTCTCACCCCCCTCTCCCTCAGCTCCGGTGTCCTTATACCTCCGACCTTGATACCGCTGGCTCTCAGTTTCTCGAGGAGGAGCTTGATGCAAGTGGACTTCCCAGACCCGGGCCTCCCTATTATAATGAACTTCCCCTCCTTCCTCATGTGAGCTCGAGATTAATGCTAGCCTTACGCTTATATAGTGAGGGTAAGGTCTCGTTCTACTCCACGGATCTCGAAGAACTAGCTAAGATGGGGTTACCTTATACTAAGGCCCCTATCTTCTATAATCCGAGGATGAAGCTCAATAGGGATGTGGCTATCTCAATATTCTCATCCCTGTCCCTTAAGAGCGCAGCTGATCTAATGGCGGCATCGGGTGTCAGGGCACTGAGGCTTAAAGCTGAGGGCGGTGCGGAGGAAGTATTGGCTTGCGATTCCAATTGCCTATCAGTTCAAATAATAAGGATGAATGTGAAACTAAATAATCTGAGCGGTATCAGAGTGAAATGTTCTGATGCGAGGCTCGAAGCTGAGAGGATGGCTTGGGAAAATGAGAGAGTAGATTACTTAGACCTAGATCCCTTCGGGTCTCCAGCACCCTTCCTAGACTCCTTCCTGAGGGCAGTGAGACGCGGGGGTATAATAGGGGTCACTGCTACAGACGAGCCCCCTCTATTCGGTATATATCCCGATAAACTGTTTAGATATTACGGGGTTTGGGGCAAGAAATTACCATTTTGTAAGGAATTTGGGATAAGATCTCTGATATCCTTCACTATTAGAACCGCGGCGAGATTAGATCTAGCAGCCGAGCCCCTCTTATCCTACGGGGAGGGGCACTATGTGAGAGCTTACTTCAAGATTGAGAGGGGGGCTGAGAGATCTAAGCGCCTCCTGAAGGAGCTAGGATGGGTCCTTTACAGAGAGGGAGATTTTGAGATCTTAAGAGGGATAGATGAGATACCTAAGGGGGCGATGGGGCCTATTTGGATTGGAAAGATAATTGAACCCGAATTCCTCGGGAGATTGAGTCCTCTGAATGATGATGTTAGGAAGCTCTTCGAGAAGCTCAAGGAGGAAGCTGAAGGCCCTCCATTCTACCAAAGACTAGATCTCATATGTTCTAAGCTAAATGTTAGGATCCCTAAGCCCAAAATTGTGATAGAATCCCTCAGGGAAATGGGTCACTTCGCAGCTAGATCCCACTTAGATCCCCTCGGTATTAAGACGACAGCTAAGAGAGAGGAGTTAGAGGATCTAGTCAGGAAACTCACTTCTTCCTGAAGAGGATCATGGCATGCTTAGGATCGTATGGGGAGAGGTCTATGGATTCGAGGAGCTCATATCTACCGGTTTCTAAGACCTCCCTCTCAACTCTCTTGTATATCTTCTTGGGGGAGAGTGTGACATCTATACTGCTCGCCTTGACAGCTATGATAGCTACCCCACCGCTCTTCAGGAATAAGTCAGAGTTCTTGAGCAAGATATCTACTTGATCCGGTTGAGCGACATCCTCATAGATGACATCGACCTCTGTAACGAGCCAACTATAGTTGTAAGGTCTCCTAGCGCTCTCCAATATCGGAACGATATTCTTCCTGAATTCGGCTACTCTAAGAAGATCTCTCATCACCCAGTGCGCTACCTCTACTCCGAATATCACCCCGCTCTCCTCTATAATATCGCTTATATGAGAGGCAGTCGTGCCAGAGGCTATGCCGAGGTAGAGGACCTTGGATCCCCTCCTGAACGGGAAGTTCTTCAATCCATTGTATATCGCTGCAGCTAACTTCGATCTCTTCGGGTTCCATATCCTGTATTCCACACCCTGAACTTCCCTCAATGTCTCATCGTATACTTTGATCCCGGGAGTTAAGTTCCTCGTGGCCAAAAGCTTCTTCCCGTCCAAAATCCAGTAAACATTCTTAAAATTTTCATCCTCCTTTACTCTCACTCTTAACAGCCTCCAACAGTTTCTTAATTTTCTCTTCTATCTCCATCCTCAAGCGATCCCCTATGTACTTCCCATTCCCATAGACATCGACTCTGGCAGCTATCGCTATCTTAGTAGCTAGAAGCCTGGATATCTTCCCTCTCAAGCTCCTCGGGGCTCCTCTCACCTCCTTAGCTTGGAAGATGACGCCGTGTTTCGGGGGTTTCGTCCCCTTAGTTAAGTGCATGAATATCGCCTTATGAGCGCCTAATATCTGTATTGAGCTAGCAGGAAGACTAGCAAGCCTCTCAAGACTTCCCGCAATAGCTATCAATCTAGCACCAACCATAGGATGAACTACAGCTGATAGATTCGGGGCAGCTCTCTTCATTAGGTCTTCTATATAGAGCTCCATTTCTCTTTTAGCCTCATAAAGCTCAAGCCAACTTAATGCTGCTCTCCTTATCGCTTGAAGATCTGTATCACTCAAATCAGCTCCAATAGAATCTCTTGAAGCCTTAATTATCTTCTTAATGGTCTTCTCATCGAAACCCGCTTCCTCAAGAACTCTCTGATTCAACTTCCTCCTATCTGGTTCTATGGATATGAGCTTCATGAAATCGTAGTGATCCTCTATTAGTTCATCGAGCTCAGGGAAGTGTATAGAGTACCACTCCCTTATAGTAGGCGCTATTATATTCAACGCTTTGTTCGAATGGTCGACGAAATCAATAGCCTTTATAACTTGTTGATCTAGGGAGCTGAGCCTCTCCCTAACGCCAGACTTCGAGAGCAGGATGCCTAACTCATTCAGGATCTGGAAGTACTCTTTCTGCTTGATCTCTCCCCAAGCTTGGGAGGCGTATTTCAGAGGGGAGCTCCTGATCGCGGAGAAGGGCTTCTCACTCGGTGATAATACAGAAGCTCTCCCCATCCCATCTAAGACCTCCTTGAGGATAGAATCGTTGACTACTATCTCATCGGCATCTACACCCGATAATATCTTACTCACCGCTTCCCTTACGAATACCCTCCTCTCTAGTATACTCGCGATAGCCCCCACATCCCTAGGGAAGGGTACGAGCTCTAGCAACTTCCCATTCTCATCGAGCAATAAGATACCGTAAGGTTGTATCGCTAAGAATACTCTCAAGAGGACCCCTCATATCGGATGTTGTCCGGGTTTCCTATTGAGCACATACCTCTTATAGTACAGGAGCTTCATCCTGACTCTAGGTGGGGGGCTCCTCCTCTCCCTAGCCTCTACTTTGGGAGTGAGCGATCTAACTTTACCCGCTTTATTTAGGGCACCGTGAGTTCCCCTGGGCATCCTCTCACTATGGCTAAGTGGGGCTCCCCATTAATATACGTTTGCATGAGTTACGTGCCAACATTTACATGTGATCCATGGACTTAGGGACATTCGACCTTTCGAAGCCCCGAATATACCACGTAGCTATTGGAAGAGCTCCGATGTCTCTCTCTTTTCATCTCTCTTCATCAGTAATTGCCTATAGTCCTCTATCAAACTCACTATATCGAACTCAGTGCCTCTCTTCAACTCCTTATTTTCTCCGCTTCTAGCTAGCAACTTCAGGGCTTCATCCATCGGTATCACTGGTGTTATCCCATTCCAAGCTATCCTATAATTCTCCTCAGAGTCGACGAATATGCCTTCCTCTGAAGCTCTCATCAGGAAATCCGGGGGAGGGGGCCTACCCCTATAGAGTAAGATCTTGACCCCAATGCTCTTAAGTTTCTTGACGACGCTACTACTAGCTCCTGAAGCATCTAAAACTAATATGACCTCAGCGTTCTCATTCATAGAATCTATCTTTTCCTTAGCCAGTGAGGAGAGTACCTTGATCTTTATCCCAGGTATCTCGCTCCTCTCAGATAATGCCTTCAACTGGGATCTTAGGAGTTCGTTCTGCCACCTCTCCCTCTCTAACTCCTTCTCCAACTCCCTTATCCTAGAATCCCTAGCGGATATCCTCCTGTCTATCTCTATCTCCAAGTTCCTCATCTCCTCTAGGTACTCTATCCTCCTCCGGAGATCTGATATCTCCTCATCCTTCTTCCTTATCATCTCTTTGTACCTCTCTATCTCCTCCTTTAGCTCCCTTATCTTCAAAATAAGCCTCTTAACGTAATTATCCGCTCTAGCCAACTCCTTCCTCAACTCGAAGTACTTAGATTCCCTCCCGACTTCCTTAGAGGAGAACTCCTCTAAAGCTGCGGATATAGGTGTCCCCTTCAGGACTCTGCTCAATATGAGATCAGCGTCCTTCCCGAGGCCCGCTTCCTCAATTCTAGCCCTCGCTTTAGCTATAAGATTCTTAACTCTCTGGTATGCCTTCAAGGCTGCGGCGAGCGAATCCCTCTCATGCGAGCTCTCCACCCTTATCCCCTTCCTCTCCTCGAACTCCATAACTATTTTCCTCTTCTCTTCAGCTTTCATATCATATTTAGCAACAATAAGCTTAGAATCGAACATATTAGCTATCCTAACTACGCTTTTCGGGGGAGGATTTACATCTGTCGCTATTATGACGGGGTATCCGTAATTCAGTATCTCCTCAATTATCTCAGATCTGGAAGCTCTCCTCATCGTTCTGAGGGAGAGCAATTCGCCATTCAAGTCCATTATCGCTAGGCCAATGGACATACCGGGATCTATGCCCACTATCAGTGGCCTGGATTTAGGCAGAGTTGAGAACTGCTCTCCAGGGAACTTCACTTTGCTCTTCCAGGAATGCGATATTATTATCCTGAAGGGCGACCACTCGCTGCTCTCCTTTATCACTTTCTTCACTTCCTCAGGATCCGCGTAAACTATGAATTCAGCCCTCCTAAGCCCTCCTGAAGCCCTCTCAACGTAAAGATCATAGTCTAAATTAGCTTTATCGAGCTCAGTAGCTATCCTATTCGCCTCGCTCAATATACTAGCTTCTATAGACCTCCTCCACCTATCGCTCCCAGATCCCCCTTGCTTAACGCTCCTGTTCCTCGTGACCAATATCCTGGTCTCCGGGTACATAGCGATAGCTTCCATCCCGATGCCGAGCATAGCTAAGTTTGCTACTACCCTAGCTGTGCCCAGGGGATCGGAGTGAGATGGCGAGGGTAGTCCTGCTTCCTTAGCTATCGAGGACAAGGGCCTTATACCGTTAGGCGATCCAGTGACTTGGACGAGCTTGCACTTAGGTGGTAACTTCTCCATCACCCTCCTGAGGTCACTAGAATCCGAGGCTATCTCGAAAACGTTATCTGTCGCTAAAATATTCACATCATACTTCCTCAGGAGATCAAGCACATCATCCAGAGTCACCTCATCAGCTTCGAATAGGACCCCTCCCTCACCGAGGATAGAGATCGAATATAAGGGCTTCTTACTGGACCTCGGAGACCCTGACTTTATATCTATCCCAGCTACCCTCAAATCCGCCATTCAGTTTGATGCTGGATAGTTGCTTTATTAAAGTTTACCCTAAATCGATCGTGGATGAGAGGTAAGTTGATAGTCCCGATCCTCATGTTGCTCCAGCTCAACCCCCTGCCTTTGCTATCACAAGGAGGGGTCTATGTCCAGATAGAGCCGAGGGAACCATGCATAGCAGGATTTCCCTGTAAGATAAATGTCTCCATATCCAATAGCGATGGAACTATATTGCTGCATAAACTTAGGCTCATAACACCTTGGGGGGGATTCGTGAAGGACTTGGGACTGAGGGAAGTGAGAACTGGTGAGTCCCTGAGAGTACAAGTAATCGTGAATGTGAGCATAGACTCCCTGGAGGGCCCGAACTTCCTGAGACCGGAGCTCATATACTTCCTCAGGGGGGAGATAGGGATGAAGAGCACTCAAGGGAATTCCTCAGCTATCTTAATTCAACGTCCCAAGATCGTAACTAGCCTCTTAGCCTCTCCCCTGAGTTATCAGATCTCCTTAGGTGAGCCTCTGATCTTAGAGGGGAGCTTCAGGGTTGATGGGATTCCAAGCGACTTTTACCCAACGATGAGCGTTTATGTAGATGGTGTTCCAGTTATAGAGAAGAGAATGGACTCATCGAGTGGACTCTTCTCGATACAAGTTCCATTAGCTAAACCAGGCATTCATGAGGTCAATTTGAGTCTCTGCTACTTGATAGGATGCGAATCCAGGACTTTCAGTGTTGTAGTTGTTGAGGCTCCCAAGGAACAGTTATCGATCGAATTGAACTCAACGAAGAGGTACTTCCAGGATCTCCTGAACTACTATAGGACCGCAGTCAATGATACGATACCAATCTCGAGTTATGTGCTCTCCAATATATCGGCGATAGATTCCTTGATCAGTGAAGCTGAGGGTATCTTGAGTAAGAATATATCGGGAGGTGATCAGAGAGCTAAGGATCTCCTCAACAGATCGAGGGAGCTCATCTCCCTCACTATGGGGGAGATCACCAAAGCATACAGGGAAACTCTTTTATCAAAATTACATGATTTAAGAAATGAGCTGGATTCAATTTCTAAAATAATAGATGAGAAGACCTACAGGGAGATCAACACCAGCTTGGGTGAACTCGAGAATGAGGTGATATCGATATCCCCGAGCAATGCCTCGAAAACTTATCGGGATGTCATGAGCGAGATCGAGAGTATAAAGAAGATAATAAATTCCAAGAGGGAGAGTCTAATGAGCGATGTCGCTAAACTATCCTTAGTCCTAGTGACCCTCCTCCTGATTTCAATCGTTTCTATAACAATGCTTATCTTGAGGGCTTGGAGAGGGGAGGTTAGGCCAGGGTGATCAAATGTGCGGGATAGTGGGGATCATCAGGAGCAAACAGGGGGTGCTCTCAGATCTACTCAAATCCCTTAAGAGCCTCGAATACAGAGGCTATGACTCCGCTGGGATCGCGATCTCGCTCGGAGAGGAGATATTCATCGTGAAGGGAGTCGGGACGATAGATCAAGTCATAAGAGGCGTTGAGATACCCGATGGGAGTATAGGGATAGGGCACACTAGATGGGCGACTCACGGTGGTGTGAGTTTTGAGAACGCTCATCCTCATACATCTTGCGATGGGAAGATAGCGGTAGTTCACAACGGTACCTTGGATGGGTTCGAGCAGTTGAGGGATTATCTGAGAGCGAGGGGTCACGTATTCAGATCCGAGACAGATACTGAAGTGATAGCTCACTTAGTCGAGGAGGGGATGAGGGAGGGATTGGATCCCCTACTATCGCTCCACAGAGCTGTGAGTATGCTGGAGGGAAGTTACGCTATAGCGATGATCCTAGTCGGGTATAACTCGATATATCTAGCTAGGAGGAAGAGCCCTCTCGTGATAGGGCTGGGAAAGGGGGAGAATTACTGCGCATCCGATGTATCGGCTTTATTGCATCTCACTAAGGAGTTCATATTCCTTGAGGATGGGGAGCTCGCTGAGATAACTCCTGAGGGTGTGAGGATCTGGGGAGGGGATGGGGAGCTCGTAGCTGTAGAGAGGGGGGTCGAGGTAATCGACTGGTCCCCTCAACAGATGGAAAAGGGGAAGTATGAGTACTTCATGCTGAAGGAGATAAATGAGCAACCTCATATACTCAGGAAAATAGCTGATACTATAGAGTACTATAAGAAGTTCTCCGAGAGACTCGGATCGATGCTAAAGAGGGGATCTCTATCGATAGTAGCTGCAGGGACATCTATGCATGCTGGCCTCATAGGTAAATTCTACCTCTCAACACTAGCCGGGTTCGGATCTGATGTGATTATAGCATCCGAATTCCCGGAGTGGTCGAACCATATCTCGGAGGGGGACGTGATACTAGCCATAAGCCAATCGGGGGAGACTGCTGACGTATTAGAAGCAGTTAGGATAGCTAAGAGTAAGGGAGCTAAGGTGTTCTCAATAGTTAACGTCCCGGGAAGCACTCTCACGAGGCTCTCGGATGAGTACGTTTTCATACAAGCGGGCCCTGAGATTGGAGTAGCTGCTACGAAGACATTCACAGCGCAAGTCGCCTCCCTCTATGTGATATCCTCCATCATCTCAGATCCCAGTTCCTTGGGGGATCTCAGGAGGAAGCTCCTCAGTATCTCTGACTCGATCTTGAGGAACATGGGGAGGATCGATGAGGAATCTAAGGAAGTAGCTGTTTTATTGAGGTCGAAGGAGCATGTCTTCTTCCTGGGCAGGGGTGTGAACTATCCCACGGCTTTAGAAGGGGCCCTCAAACTCAAGGAGATAAGTTACATACATGCGGAGGGTTATGCGGCAGGCGAGTATAAGCACGGGCCCCTCGCATTAATAGAGAGGGGAGTTCCCGTAATAGCTTTGATACCGAAGGAGAGGTCCCTGCTAAATAAGATAATATATAACTTGATGGAAGTTAAGGCCAGAGGTTCGTTCACAATAACTATACAGCCACAAGGTCTGAGCTTACCCTCCGATAGGCAACTCGCATTAGATGTAGAAGACGAGCTCACATCACCTCTGATTTACGCAATTCCTCTCCAGTTAATAGCTTACTACACAGCTCTAGAGCTAGGAAGGAATCCTGATAAGCCTAGGAACTTAGCTAAGAGCGTTACAGTAGAGTGATCACTCCAACGTCACGAATAACACATTATTTCCCCTTATGAAGAGAGTTCCCACACTCCTCTTAACTTCTCCAGATGCCGGATCAACTTCTCTCGCAGAATCTAGCACTAAGTTCATCATCTCATCATAAACAATGAGCTTCCCAACTATCTGGCTTCCGTTCTTCAATCTCACAGTCACTTCTGCACCATGGGACTTCTTGAGATGAGATAGGGGGAGTTCCTTACTGGAGCTATCCATATAGATCTACCTCCACCTCCAGTATCAAAAATAAATGCATTTCCTCACCTACTGCTGAGGGCTATCCTCTCTATCTCCTCCTTCCTCCTTATAGCGAAACTCCTGTTCCTATCATACTCTGCAGCTGCAATTATCTCCTCAGCGAGAGCCTCCGCTAGGCTTCTGGGACTTCTGAAGGCCTTCATAGCAGCTCCTTGTGCTATATGCCTTATAGCCAGATCAACCATCCTACTGGGGGATGTATCAACAGCGTGGAAGTAACTCACGCCTCCGTACATAATCCTCGTGACCTCCTCCCTTATTATAGAGTTCTCTATAGCATCGAGGAACACTTGAATAGGATTTCTTCCAGTCCTCAATTCTATTATCTCAAATGCGTACTTTACAGTCCTCAGGGCTTTCAATTTCTTCCCTTGGTTCTTGCTATTGACGTGGTCTTTCTTACTCCCAGCGTTGATCGCCTGCCCCATCAATCTGTTCACTAACCTCTCTACTATGGGTAGCTCCAGCTTCCCGAACTTCTTATGCTCATGCCTACCTCCCGTATGCGGTAAGTAAACTGGCTTGAGCGATATGACATTCTTCAATGCTATGTTCTCTATCTTCAAATCATCATAACTCCATTTCCCAAATAATTTTATCTGAGGCCCCGGATTGGATCCACTCTCACTACTCATCCCGATCACCTACTAGGCTTCTCCTTCTTCCCCCTGAGTATAGCTTCTAGAGAGACCCCGTTCACCTTTATCACTTTGAACCTGACCCCCGGTATATCTCCCATAGACCTACCTTTAGATCCACCTATCCCTTCCACGATCACTTCATCGTGCTCATTTATCACGTTGAGGGCTCCATCTCCCGGAGCAAATGCTGTTATTATAACACCGTTCTTCGCTAACTGGACTTTAACAGCTTTTCTGAGTCCTGAGTGCGGCTGCCTGGCCTCGAGACCTACTTTCTCGAGCACTATGCCTCTAGCCATAGGGGCCCCCTCGAGAGGATCGAACTTCTCCTTGAGTCTATAGAGCCTCCTCTTCACCCTCCAGCTGTGCAGCCTCTTCTCCTTATACTTCTCCCTGAGTATCCTAGCAGCGTAAAGGCCCATAGGTGATTTCTTACCCATACCATCACCTCGAATCATGAGGTACCCACGTAGCTATTTTAACGTTGTCTATATCGTACCACCTCTTAGCTAGTAACCTAGTCCTCTTTATCCTCCTCCCGTTCCTCCCGATAGCTAGGCTCTTATCTTCATCTGGGACGTAAGCTATTGCCGTGATACCGTCATCTTGATGAACTATTTTCACTTTCTGAACTCTAGCTGGGCTCAAAAGATTAGCTATGAATCCCTCGGGACTATCGTCGAACTCGACGACCTCTATGTCATAATCTAAATCCCCCTTTAGGAACTTCTTCATAGCTTTCAACTTCCTGCCCCCCTTCCCGACGGCTCTTCCGAGATCCCCTTTCTCGACGACGAATATCAGCCTGTTCTCATCTCTGTCCTCGACTACGTCCCTAGGGCTGACTCCCAGCATATCCTGGAAGAGCTTTATATACCTCAATTGCTCTGGAGCTATAGTGACCTTCCTCCTAGTTATCATCTCGACTCCTCCAGCTCCCTCAAGACCTCAACTATCCTTGACTCCCCCTCTTCCATGATAGCAGCAGCTGATACGAAGAAGGGCTTCTTGAAGGCCCTCCCCAGGTCCAATGACTTCCCCGGATATTTGTAGATAGGAACTCCAGCTAATTTAGAGAGGTACTCCAGCTCCATCCCTAGTTCCTCAGGTATGTTACTCGCTAGGACAACTAGCTTCGGGTTGCTTCCAGACTTAAGCTGTTTTATCACTTTCTTCGCCCCTAATATCACTTTTCCTGATTTAAGGGCGAGGTAGAGCTCGGATTCTACTTCGCTACTCATTCCTCAACATCTCCCCCATTTTCCCACTCAAGTCCCATAGTACTGCTACTTTGCCCGTCCCTATAGGTGGGGTCTGTCCCATTATTAAGGCATCGAGTGGGCCCAGTATCCTATTCACCTCCCCCTTCCTAGCCGTATTTAGTATCACATGAGTAGTCCACTCGAAGGCCATCTTGCTCAAGGGGGTCTTCATCTCACTGAAGAAGCCAGAGGGCACACCAGCGGCCTGAAGCCTTATAGCTTCTATCGTCCCTGAGTACGTCATTATATCGGCTACGAGTGAGATGTACCTCCTATCTACCTCTAGTCCCTGCTCCTCAAGGATACTAGCGAGCTCATTGAATATACAGTTCCTCGCGGCCTCTATACCGAGCACCCTCTCTATCTCCTTACAATCATTCGTGATAGTCCTCGCTATATCTACGCAACTCATACTCAATACAGCTGCTAAATTAGATCCAGAGGTCCTTATAACGTACTCCTTCTTTCCATTTGTCTCAACTGTCTCTACCCATGCTCTCTTTATTCCCCTGACGCCAGATACGGGCTTATCCAGTATCCTATAAGCCCAAGATCTGAGGGTTTGGAGGGGCTTATCCCTCCCCGCCGCTTCGTAAAGGTCCACTATTATCTTATCGCCCTCCACTTCGACTTCCCCCTTCATCCCCTTCACTGTAGTTCTTATTATATTCAAGAACCTATCCATAGGTATCATGTTGTTCTCTAAAGCCCTCTTATCTGGTTTTATCGTTAACCTATAATTGAAGTTATCAATAGCGTATTCCTCTATGAGATCCCTCACTCTTAGCTCCCTCAAGTTCCTGAGCAACTTCCTGAGGTTCGATAGGTCCTCTTGACACTTTGGTTTGAGATATATCTTCATCGTCGGCGTGCTAGTCGATGCGTAGAAGACCAGCTCCTTGAACCTCTCTACACCGTGGGTCACATCCATAGCTAAGAGGCCCGGCGCATGGAAAGTCCTGAGGACCATCTGTGTAGTGGGTTCAGCGATACTTTGAGCGCTTATCAGACCTATAGGCGTGAGGACCTCTACCTTAGCCCTCTCGAATCCCTCCTTCAGCTCAGCTATTATCTCCTTCAACTCACTCTCCTTAGGCCTCGCTTTATATATAGTATCAGCTAGGGAGAGAGGGAGGTTCTCTTCCTTCAGTAATTCCTCAATTCTATCCTTCGAGACCCCTCTCTTCCTCTCCTCCTTCACATACTTCCTTATTATCCTCTCCAAATTGACTGGCTCGTTCCTGAAGAGCTTCGTGGGGTCGTAACCATCGCCCCCGAACTTGAACTGGATTATATGTCCCATCGAATCCCTGACTGTCTCATCGTAGGAGACGTATACGTCCTTCAGGGAGTTAGCCACCCTCCTGTAGAAGTATCCACTATCCTCAGTCCTCCTGCCCTTATCTATCAGGGACTCCCTGCTCGACATAGCGTGGAAGATGAACTCAGCTGGGGTCAAACCGCTCACGTAACTGTTCTTAACGAAACCTCTAGCTTCAGGGCTCAGATCCCCTCTCTGGAAGTAAGAGAGGACCCTGTCCTTATATCCCTTCCTCGGCCTCCCGCTCGTTAGCACGAACCCTATCCTAGTCTTGACTTTCTGCTGGCCGACTTGACCCATTATCTGAGCTAAGTTCGCCATAGAACCTCTCGCTCCAGTCTTAGCCATTATGCTCACATTCGACTTCGGGTCCACGTACTTCGATATCACACTGCTAACTTTACTCCAGAAGCTATCTATGGACTGGACTATATCGAACTCAAGCATCTGCTCCTCTCTCAATATCCTTAAGAGCTCCTCCTTCGTCCTGTAGATCGTGATCTTCCTCGTTATCGGTCTGCTCCTTATCAATCTCATAACTTCTTCCTTCATATTGGAGTATATTTCCTCTATCTCCTTCTTAGCTTCCTCGGGTACCATGAGCTCCTTCGGTGAGTTAGTTATACCGTAAAGGAGCACTTCTTTCGATGCTATCTTCAAGAGCTTATTTAGGAAATCCATCGCAACGTCCTCGCCGTAATCCCTTATCAGGACATCTATCAGAGTCAATCTCCCCTTAACGAGAGTACCAACTATATTATCATCCAGGACTCCTGAGAGGAGCTCCCCATTCCTTATAAGCACGTATCCATCTCCTAAGCAGAAGGGATCATTGCATTCCGAAGCCTTGACCGCTGACTTTGCTATACTCTCGAAGTTCAAGTCCTTGGGGAGCAATGTCGAGATGAGCTGCTTCCCTGTCCAGAGTCTCTTAGGCCTCTTTATAGCGGGCTCAGGTAATTGAGTTATACCCGCTCTTGAGAGGATCCTAGTGGCCTCATTCTTATCGAATAGGGAGTCCTTCTTCGTTATCATGTAGAGAGCAGTTATGAAGTCCTGCCTAGCTCCTATTATGGAGCCCCCGGTCCTGGGGGAGAGCATGTTGTACTTCACTCCCATGAGCTCCCTCACTTCAACGCTACCGTCCAGTATCTGGGGCACGTGTAAGTTCATCTCATCTCCATCGAAGTCAGCATTATAGGGGACGCAGACAGCTGGATGGAGCCTGAAAGTAGCTCCTGGCAGTACTTTAACCCTATGACCTAACATTGAGAGCTTGTGGAGGGAGGGCTGCCTGTTGAATATGACGTAATCACCATCCATGAGGTGCCTCTCAACTATATCTCCCGGTTCCAATTGCTCAGCCGCTTCCCTCAGAGCGTCCTTCCCCTTCCTCTGAAGTATCTTCAAGCTTATGGGCGTGACCCCTCCCTTCCTTATGGCATTAGCGCCCGGGTACTCATCAGGCCCCCTCATGACCAATTCCTTCAGCTTCTCTATGTTGTTCTCATTAACGTACTCTGGGACAGTGAGGACCATCGCTATCTCAATGGGGACACCGACTTCATCGATATCTATCATGGGATCAGGGGATATCACAGTTCTAGCTGAGAAATTGACCCTTTTACCTATCAAATTCTTCCTGAGCCTTCCCTCCTTCCCGCTGAGCCTCTGGAATAGTGATTTGAGCGGCCTCCTAGTCCCCTTCTGCATAGCTACAGGCATGCCCGCTGTAGCGTTATTGAAGAAGACGCTCACCCAGTATTGTAGATGGTCCCATTCACTCTCAACCATACTCACGGGAGCACCTACTTTCTTAGAATTATTCAGCTTCCTGTTGGCCTTCAGGATCTCAACTAATATGTGAGTCAGATCGTCCTCAGACCTCTCACCGGTCTCGAGGTATATCGAGGGCCTAGCTGTCAGAGGGGGGACCAATAGGACTGTGAGAACTGTCCACTCAGGTCTAGCTTTCTTAGGGTCAAATCCCACTAGAAGGGAATCATCATCACTGATTTTCTCCAATATGTCCCTTATCTCATTGGGCCACAGTCTCCTAGGCTCTGGTTCCTTGATAATGAATTTGTAGACTTCCTCTAACTCGACTCTATGGATGGGAGCTCCGCAATGAGGGCACTTCTTATGCTTCTTAACGTAAAGCTTGACTTGCTCCCTCACTTCCCTCACGAGTTCATCATCGATCACTTTCTCTGGGTTGTCCCTAGCGTACTCATGAGCTCTCTCAATGAAATGAGATCTCCTCTCTTGGGGCAGCAGGACCTTCCCGCACTTGTGACAGACAGTATTGAGGACGTCCTTTATCCTCTTCACGTAACCTATGTGTATCACGGGCATCGCTAACTCTATCCTTCCGAAGTGCCCAGGGCAGTTCTTAGGGAGGTTCCCACATACAGGACACCTCTGCCTCGGATTTATAGTCCCGAGCCTAGGATCGAGGACGCCTCCTTGGACTGGGAGGCCTCCCTCATCGTAAGCAGTAGGTTCAGTTATCTCTATGAACCCTATCTTCCTAGCGTCAGCTGGCGATATTAACCCGAAGATGACTTTATCGAGTTTACAAGGCAGGATCTCCTCCTCAGGCACTGGCTCCCATATCAAAGCCAAATTCCCACCCCTATATCTCCTCCTTAACGCTCAGCCTCACATCTATGTGCCCGCTCATCAGCTCCTCTATGAATAACTTCGAAGCGTAACTAGTTATCAGGGGCTTGACTTCAACTGAGGACTGGCACCTCGGGCAGAAGAACTCATTAGTCTTCTGGTTGAAGAAAGCTATAGTTCCGCATTCCTTGCAGACGTAAATAACAGTCTTATCGGACTGATCTATGTACCTATCCCTTATGACAGAAGCGGCTCCATGGGATATCAAAACTTCGCCCTCCATCTCACCGAGCCTGAGCCCTCCTCCCCTGGCCCTCCCCTCAACTGGCTGCCTCGTGAGGAGTTGCATCTGCCCCCTAGCTCTAGCGTGTATCTTATCCCTCACCATGTGCTTGAGCCTCTGGTAGTAGCTTATCCCTATGAAGACGGGGGCCTTCAACATCCTCCCAGTCCTCCCATCGTACATTATCTCCTCTCCACTGTACTCGAATCCCAGCTTGACCAATGCCTCCATCAAATCCTCAACGGGCTCTGACATGAATGGAGTCGCATCCACGAACCTCCCCTCCAGAGCTCCGACTTTTCCAGCTATTATCTCGTAGAGCTGGCCTATAGTCATCCTCGAAGGTATCGTGTGAGGATCTAAGACTATATCGGGTACTATCCCCTGAGCTGTGAAGGGCATGTCCTCATGCCTGTATATCATCCCAAGCACTCCTTTCTGCCCATGCCTAGTAGCGAACTTATCACCTAGTTCAGGAGGCCTCGTATCTCTCACATTCACTCTTACGAGCTTCTCCCCACCCGTCTTAGTAGCTAGTAATACGTCTGTGACTACTCCCCTCTCCCAAGCCCTCATCGAGATAGATGTGTCCCTCCTCTCGAATGTGTACTGAGGATACCCGCTCCCCACGGTCAGCTCTGGTGAGAACCTCGGGGGGCTAGTCTTCCCTATGAGGATATCCCCTCCCTCTACGTAAGTCTCGGGATCCACTATGCCATCCTCACCCAGCTTCTGGTAGTACTGCTCCTCCTTCTTACCTGAGACCTTCTTCAGGGCTACTGGATTCTCGAACTTATCTCCCTCTATTATAGCATGCCTCCTCGCCTCAGTCTCGTAAGTCCTGAAGAACACAGCTCTAGCAGCCCCCCTATCTATAGCTCCCTTCGACATCACTAGTGCGTCGTCCATGTTATACCCGTCCATTGGGAGGAGGGCGACGACTAAGTTCTGGCCCGCTGGTCTGTAATTGTAACCAGTTATCTCAGCTCCCCTAGTCTGGACTATGGGCTTCTGGGGGTAGAACATTAAGAATGCCCTACTATCGAATCTGAGCCTCCAATTCGCTAAATACTCCCCTAACCCTTGCCTCACCATATTCGCTCCTATTATGTCCCTAGGTATGTTATTGTGCTCAGCGTAAGGTATCTGTGAAGCAGCTACGCCGAACATAGTGTAAGGAGCGAAATCGAGGTGCGTGTGCTTATCGGTTATCTCCTCTATGCTCTGCGCAACTACAGCATACTCCTCCTCATCTGGGTCTAATAGCTCAACTATCCCCATTTTCACGAGATCAGTGAAGCTTATCTCACCGGAATCTACCTTCGGGAGGAGCTCTATAGCTTCCTTCAACTTGCTGACTGGGATGAGGGGCCTCCTCATCCTCCCAGCATCGGCGTTTATGAATACAGCCCCCTCCTCCTTATTGTATATGAAGTTGACCTCTGTGCTCAGTTCAGCTCTCTTCCCCTTCAGGAACCTTATAAGTTCCTCTGGCTTATCTGTGAAAGCTATGAGCCTCCCATTGACATATATCGGGGTTAAACTCCCGACTTCCTTAGGTTTAGCTTCCTTAGCTGGTTTCGCGCCCCAATCGAGCACTAACTCTATTATGGGCTCGGGATCCGTCCCGAACGTCACATCGCAGAATATAGCTAAGCTCCTCACTAGACCTACGTTCGTCCCCTCCGGAGTCTCTAATGGGCACAACCTCCCTATGCTAGTCCCGTGGGTCTGCCTAACTTCATGGAGCGGGAGGCCGGCGGGGAGGGGGGAATTGACCCTCCTCAAGTGATGAAGTGTAGCTATGTAATTCGTCCTCTCTAGGTTCTGACTCACTCCCAGATCCCCTCCTGGCCAAGCACCTGTAGCTACAGCCCTTATTATCCTCTGGGTGACGAGCTTCTGGCTCTGAATTATCCTCCTTATATCCAAGTCATAGACGCCGCTGCTCAATTGCTCATCAGCTTTCTCCTTTAGCTTCCTGACTAGTTGATAGAAAGCGTCCCTGAATACTTCCTGCATTAGAGTACCCGATAGCCTCAGCCTCTTGTTGGAGAAGTGATCCTTATCGTCCGGCTCTAACTTGCCCCTGACGACCTTTAGTAACTTCTCTATCATCTTAGCTAGGAAGTAAGCCTTGACTATGTTATCCTCCTCAGTCACCCCTATGTGAGGGAGGAAGTTGTTCTTCAAGTACTCCTTAGCGTACCTTATCCTATCGGCCTTCGGGACAGCTTGAACGAGTCTCCTGCCTATGTAATCTAATGCCTCCTCTCTCGTTATTATCTGCGTCCCTTCCTCCTCAGCTCTCCTCTGGACGTCATCTAAACTGTAGAGGAACTCGTTCCTTATCTCATCGTCCACAGAGGATATAGCGTCCACTATATCCTCGTCCCTCTCCAACCCCAATGCCTTCAAGAGCATCGCTACAGGGATCCCTCTGAGAGCTCCCGTAGATGCTTTTATCGTCCCGTCCCTCATGTAGTACTCTAAGTAAAGCCTGGTCCTCAGACCAGCTCTAGCTGAGACTATCTGAGCTACATGCGAATAGGGTTTGTTCTCAGCTACTGTCTGCTCGACTATCACTTTATTGGGTGCTATATCATCCCTCATGACGAGGACTCTCTCAGAGCCGTTTATTATGAAGTAGCCACCCGGATCCCTGGGATCCTCCCCCTTGCTTATCAACTTCTTCTCATCTAACCCATATAAGTAGCATCCCTTCGATTTCACCATTATGGGGAGGTGGCCTATCCTCACCCTCTCAGTCTTGAGCTCCATACCTCCAGCGTATACCTTGATCTCCAGCTCGATGGGAGCTATGTAATCCGCGTTCCTCAACCTTATCTCATTGGGCATCGCTGGGAGTGAGGAACCATCGTACTCATCTATCTCGGGCCTTCCAACGTATACCTTGCTGAGTATCAGCTTGTAATTCTCGACTAACTCTATCTCCTTGAAAGCATCGACTACTTCCTGTATGCCCCTCTCCAAGAACCTGTTGAACGACTCTATCTGGACATCGGCTAAGTTCCTCTCCCTGAAGTAAGCCTTGACTATCGGATAGAAATCAACCCCATTCCTCTTAGATAGCAAGATTCACCCCTCCTGAACTTCCTGAAGATGCCTTTCCCTCACTACGTACCTGTAATAGATCCCCTCATCCCTATATATCTTTATCAGATCCCCCGGTTTCGCCCCCAACCTCTCGACCATAGGATCGCTCTCCAATATCTTCGGGAAGAGATCTAGAGGGCCGTACTTCTGGATGAGAGCTATCTTCTCCTCTTCGCTCACTATCTCATGCTTCGGGACCATCAAGCTCTCCTCTATGTTTACCTTCAGGGGCTTCCTTAACTTCTTCCCCTTCTTCTCCTCGACTTCTATAAGGGACTCCTCTTCAGTCTCGTAATCCAGGGGGGCGCCAGCCCCCCGTAGGATATCTTCCTCCTCTACCAATCAGGCACCCCCATAGGGAAAGCTCTCCGTATATGATCGTCCCTCCTTACCGCTCCACTTTTTAAACATATGCCTAGATGCGATAGAGCTCATGCCAGCTCAGAGGTCCCTAAAAAGAATTAACTGATGCTACTCCAGCCAGAAGAGACTAAACATAACTAATTTCTCGTCAGTAGATATATCTTATCTCTCAACTCAATCGAGCGGGGTGATCCGAGGGCAATCGTTTTTAATTTTCGGGCCTCAGATACAGGGGGTAATGTTGGAGGAGGTCATAGAGATAAGGTGGCACGGTAGAGGTGGTCAGGGGGCTGTTTTAGCTTCTAGGATAGCTGCTGGAGCTGCTTTCCTCGAGGGGAAGTGGTCTCAAGCTTTCCCCTTCTTCGGGGCTGAGAGGAGGGGGGCTCCGGTCACTGCTTTCACTAGGATAGGGAACTCCCCGATAAGGTTGAGGAGCCAGGTATATGAGCCGGATGTATTGGTCTTAATGGACCCCATGTTCCTCAACATGGAGCTAGCTTGGAGGGGGGTAAAGCCTAGCACTATAGTGATAGCGAACACACCGAAGGCCCCGGAGGAGGTGTCCCTCCCAGTGAGAGTGAAGAGGCTCGCTTGCGTAGATGCTACTGCTATAAGCATGGAGCTAGGTCTCAAAGTAGCTGGGCTCCCCGTCCCTAATTCCCCGATGGTAGGGGCTCTGATAAAGGGAACCTCCCTCTTCTCAATCGAGAGCGCTGAGAGAGCTGTAAGGGACATACTCCGCAGGGCTGCTGATGTGAATATCGAAGCTATGAGGAGGGCTTATGAGGAGACATCGGTAGTTGAGGAGCCGGAGGTAAGCGGATCTCAGACTTGACCCTCTATGAATGCATCGAAGAACCTAGTATAAGCGTCTATTTTACCTTCTCCAGGCTTCATCTCTATCTCCCTCACGAGACCGCAGTTATAACATCTTATTATGGCCTTCCCATCCTTCTTGCTCACTTCAACGGTTATGGAGTTGTGCTGACAGGATGGGCACCTGAGGAAAGCGGATCTCCTTCTCCTCCTCACAGGTGTTATAGTCCTCCTCTTCCTCCTTCCCATGGTCCATCAAGCTCATATGAGCTCCGAGTATAAAAGCGGAGCTGATAGTGGGGCCGGGGGGATTTTATACCCCTCCCTCCATGATGCTTAGATGGATTACTTCGAGACGCTGAGGAGAGGCATAGAGGAACTGATGAGTGTGGCTAGGAGAGCTAGATCCCTGGGGCTCGATCCTAGCAATGATGTCGAGATAAGACTGGCTAATGAACTTCACGAGAGGATAGCCGCTCTCTTCGGAGTCCCTGAGATAGGGGAGAGGGTCAAGCATTGGTTGGATGCTACGGGAAGCAAGATAGAGACTGCATTTAGAGTGATAAGTGAGATAGTACCTGGTGATGGGATCGATCTCAAGATTAACCATGAGAGGAGAGCCGAACTAGCTTTGAGGGTCGGGATGGCGATAATAACTGATGCTACTGTCTCAGCCCCTATAGAGGGGATAAGCAAAGTCGAGGTGAAGAGGCAGGGCGGCACTTACCTCTCAGTGTATTACAACGGTCCGATAAGGACTGCAGGGGGGACTGAGGGGGCGATAAGTGTTCTAATGGCTGATTATATAAGGCAGAGGCTTGGGATCGATAGATACAGGCCTACTCAAGAGGAGATAGAGAGGTACGTTGAGGAGGTCTCTCTTTACAAGAGGATAGCCCACCTCCAGTATAATTCAGAGCCCAGTGAAGTCAGGATAGCTGTATCAAATCTACCTGTCGAGATAACAGGTCCTCCCACTGAGAAGGAGGAGGTATCGTCATTCAGGAACTTGCCTAGGGTCGAGACGAATAGAGTGAGGGGAGGCGCTGTCTTAGTCATAAACGATTGCATACTACAGAAGGCCAAGAAGCTGAGGAAGATAATAGATCAGATAAAGGGGATAGGGTTCGATGATTCATGCTGGAGCTGGATAGAGGGAAAGGAGGAGGGGAGTGAGGAGGAAGCTGGAGGCTGCCCAGTAATTGAGCCATCTTACAAGTACCTGAAGGACGCTGTGATGGGGAGGCCCGTGCTATCGCACCCGTCAAGGATAGGGGGTTTCAGGCTCAGGTATGGGAGAGCTAGGAACACCGGATTAGCTTCGATAGGGATGAACCCAGCTACAATGTATTTACTCGATAGCTTCATAGCTGTAGGGACTCAAGTCAGGATAGAGAGGCCTGGTAAGAGCGCTGTCGTCATGCCAGTCGATTCAATAGAGGGGCCCACCGTCAGGCTCAAGGACGGTAGCGTGATCAGAGTAGATGATCCGGAGGAGGCGATGAGGGTAATTGATCAGGTAGAGGAGATAATACACTTGGGGGACGTGCTGATAGGTTACGGGGAGTTCCTGGAGAACAATCACCCGCTGCTGCCATCTGCATGGGTGGAGGAGTGGTGGGAAGCTCTAGTGAGGGGGAAGGGGTTCAGAGCTGAGGTTAGGGGATTCGAGGACGCTCTGAGAGTATCTAGGGAGCTGGGTGTCCCTCTACATCCCAGGTTCACGTATTACTGGGAGCACATAACATCGGAGGAGCTGCTCAAGTTAGCTGGGGTGATAAGGAACTCTGAGGGTGCTGAGATCGACTTAAATGGAGATATAAAGAGGATCCTAGAGCTCTTAGGAGTCCCCCATAGGGTGAAGGATGGTAAGATACTCCTGGATGAGGAGGACTGGAAGGCTTTGAGTTACATAGCATCAAAGCTTCCTGAGAGCTTAGAGGTCCCGAAGTACGCGACGATAAAATTGCTGAATCAATACTTAGACGTCAAGGTCATGCCGAAGGGCCCGACGAAGATAGGGATGAGGGTCGGGAGGCCGGAGAAAGCGAAGCCCAGGAAGATGAAGCCACCAGTTAACCTCCTCTTCCCAGTAGGGAACTTGAAAGGTTCTTCCAGATCCTTAGATCAAGCTTATGAGAAGGGGAGCGTTAACGTAGAAGTAGCTCTGAGGTTATGTAGGAAATGCGGATCTAGGACCACTCTATTCAGATGCCCTAACTGCGGATCCCCCACTCAAAAGATCTCATTCTGCCCTATATGCGGGAGGCAGGTGAATGGGAGGTGCCAAGACCATCCTAATGCTGAGCCAGTACCTTACAAGAGCGTGAGACTGAACATAAGGGAGGAAGTCGATAGAGCCCTCGGGAAGTTGGGGGAGGGCCCCGATATATTGGAGAGAGTTAAGGGGGTCAGGGGTCTCACCAGCGGATCCAAGATACCAGAGCCTATAGAGAAGGGGATACTCAGGGCTAAGCACGGGCTCTTCGTCTTCAAGGATGGGACAGTTAGGTTCGATGCCGTCAACGCTGTGCTGACTCACTTCAAACCTGAGGAGATAGGTGTGAGCGTCGAGAAGTTGAGGGAGCTAGGTTACCTGAGGGACGTCGAGGGGGAGGATCTGGAGAGAGGAGATCAACTATTGGAGCTCAAGGTCCAGGATGTAATAATACCGAGGGCCGCGGCTAAGTATCTAGTCTCTATAGCTAATTATGTCGATGAGCTACTAGTAAAGTTCTACGGGCTCGAGCCCTTCTACAATCTGAGGGATGAGAACGATCTAATAGGCCATTTGGTCCTCACTATATCTCCACATACTTTCGTCGCTAATCTAGCTAGGATAATAGGCTTCACTAATGCTGATGTGATATTCGCCCATCCCTTCCTCCATGCTGCCAAGAGGAGGAACGTGGACGGTGATGAGGACTCGATAATGCTAGCTTTAGATGCGTTGATAAACTTCTCCAGGGAGTTCCTCCCATCTAGCCCTGGGGGTAGGGAGGACGCGCCCCTCCTCTTAGTGACTAAAGTCGATCCCAAGTACATAGACGATGAAGTCTACAATATGGAGGTCTCTGAGCTGCCTCCCGAGTTCTATGAAGCTACTTACAAGTTCGAGGACCCATCTAAACTCAAAGGGATCGTTGAGACAGTTGGAAGCAGGATAGAAGCGGGGGACCTCTATCCCAAGATAATGGGACCAATAAAGACATCCAGGATGGATCTGGGACCACTCCAGACGACATATAGGAAGCTTGAGACAATGTCAGATAAGATGGAAGCTCATTTCTCCCTTGAGAGGAAGATAAGGGCTGTAGATGAGAAGGACGCTTTATCAAGAGCTCTAACCTCTCACTTCATCAGGGATATAATCGGGAACTTGAGGAAGTTCGGGCAGCAGGAGTTCAGGTGTAGCGAGTGCAACGCTAAGTACAGGAGGCCCCCGATATCCGGGAGGTGCCTCAGGTGCGGCGGCAACATAGTGCTAACAGTCCACAGGGGCACTGTGATGAAGTACCTCAAGCCCACGCTCGAGATAATAAGGAAGTACGGTATGGAAGGTTACCTCTCTCAGAGAGTGAAGTTGATAGAGAGCGAGATATACTCCTTATTCAAGGAGGAGAAAACAAATTCAGCAGATCTCTCTAAGTTCCTCTGTGATGAGAGGAAAGTCAGGCTAGTGGATTTCCTGTAGGTGTCGCTATGTTCTGGAGGAAGATAGGGGAGCTGAGGGATGGGGAGGTAGCTATACTCGGGGTCGTGATAAGCGTGTTCGAGAACTGCATAATAGTGGAGGATGGGACTGGGAAAGCGAGGGTCTATCACGATAGGGCATCTGACTTCAAGCCCAAGGATATAGTTTATGTAGTGGGCCTCCTCATATCCTCATCCGAGGAGTTCAGGGAGGTCCAGGCATACGCAATTGC
Organism: Candidatus Korarchaeum sp.; assembly: GCA_020833055.1. Taxonomy (GTDB): domain Archaea; phylum Korarchaeota; class Korarchaeia; order Korarchaeales; family Korarchaeaceae; genus Korarchaeum. The sequence goes on from JAJHQZ010000001.1 coordinate 368,980, forward strand.
AAACCTCTCAGGAATAGATATAAGTCTGTTGAGGAGGGTAGAGTCACTGAGGAGGAAGGTGTATGAGAGAGTGGAGGGTGTGAGGGATGGCCAATAGGGTGGTTTTTGAGGAAGCTGGTACGTTGAAAGCTATAGTTGAGGCTGTAGAATCCTTAGTTGGTGAAGCTTCCGTAAAATTAGATCCTGATTTCGGTTTCGGGCTTCAAGCCCTCGATCCATCTAAGACAGCCATGATACAAGTCAGCCTCCCCAGGACTTACTTCATAGAGTTCGAAGCTGAATCCACGAGGTTCTACGGTATAGATTTCACGGACCTAGCTAAGATTCTGAAGAGAGTTAAGAACAAGGAGAGAGTAGAACTGACGTTCACGGAATCCTTGATGAAGATAACGAGCATGGACGGTTATAAGAGGGTCTTCGAGTTCCCCCTTCTAGCTGGCACTCCCTTCGAGTTCAAGACGATAAAAGTGGATTTCAAGGCGAGAGCGAGGCTGGATAGCGACACGATACCGGGCGTGATAAAGGACCTGAAGATAGTGGGTTCAGATGTAGAGATATACATAGACAGTGAGAAAGTTGAGTTCAGGACGAACAGCGACAGGGGGAGGGCCGTAATATCGATAACTAAGGAGGATAGGGCTCTTATAGATGTCTGGGCTGAGGAACCGTCCAAGAGCCTCTACAACATGGCTTACTTGGAGAAGATGACTAAACCAGCTGATATATCTGAGGAAGCGGATATAGAGCTCAGGACGAATGCCCCCTTGAAGCTCAGCTACCCAGTGGGGGGGATAGAGGGGGCGGGGATCACATATTACCTTGCCCACCTCCAAGTTTGAGCTCCCCTTCTCGAAGGCTGCAGCTGAATTACTGAAGGACATGACTTTAGAGGACTTAGCTGAGGATCCTATGCTGGAGGAAGTCAGGAAACTCGCTAGAGAGAGGCTAATGATAGCTATAAGGGGGAAGGGGTTCCACGCAGAGAGGAGCCAGCCCCTAGAAGTTTACTCATTCGTCGCGGCTAAGTTGATAGCAGCCGCAGCAGGTAGGAATGTGCTAGCTAGATTAGCTAATTACGAAGCTAAGAGGTTCATGAAGAAGTGCCAGAGTATGAGCTTGGATCAGCTCAGAGCAATAGCTAGGGAGCTGGGTATCGAGCTGAAGGGCGATGGGGAGCTCTGGATGGACTTAGCTAGTTACTTGAGGGGAGCATCTAAGATAGGGGGAGCGAGGTGGAGGTTAGTGAACAGGGTAGTCTCTAGGGGCTTCGTCCTGATAGATGAGTACGAGCTCGGGAGGATCTTAGCGGAGTACGTCAGGGAGAACGTGATGAATACACCTCAAGTAGAACTACCAGATAGGCTTAAGAGGATAGCTGATGAGATCTCAGAGATCTCCTCGAGATCGAGGAGGCCCGTGGATACTAAGGGGGATGAGTTACCTCCCTGCATAGAGGAGCTCGTAGAGAAGGTGAAGAGGGGGGAGAACGTGAGCCATCAAGCTAGGTTCACTCTGGCTTCATTCCTACTCAGCAGGGGATGGAAGGAGGAGAGAGTGATAGATTTGTTCAGGTCCCTCCCAGATTTCAGCGAGAAGGTAACGACGTATCAAGTCTCACATATAGCTAAGAGGAGATATAAGCCCCCAAGCTGCGATACTATGAGGGAGTGGGGCCTCTGCCCCGGGGATTGCGGGAGGAGGAGGGTCTGATAGAGGAGCTCTTCAGGTCTTACTACAGGTCGATGAGGGGAGCCATATATGTGAAGGACGTAGCTAAGAGGGAGTTCATGTTCAGGGGGTTCGATGGGAAGGTGAGGAGGCACATATCATTCAGGGATCTGGAGGAGTTGAGGAGGCACTTGATATACGAGCCCCCTCTCGATGCTTACTACAGCGTCTCACTCTACGAGAGGCCGGAGGCTGAGATGGAGGACAAGGGCAGGATAAAAGCGGATCTACTCTTCGATATAGATTCCAGCGATCTGAGGGATGAGGGATGCGAGAGGGGATCTATATGGAGATGTAAGAACTGCGGTAAATCCGGGATGGGGCTCAGCCCTCAGAGCTGCCCTAATTGCGGTTCCGATAAGTTGGAGGTGAACCACTGGTTGAACGAGAGGTGCATAGAGGTGAGCAAGGAGGAAGTAAGGAAGCTGATAGATGTGCTGACGCAGGACTTTGGCGTAGATCCCGATTGGATCCTGATAGCTTACACTGGGAACAGGGGGTTCCACGTCAGAGTGACTGAGGGCCCCTTGACACTACTAGGGAAGGAGGAGAGGAGGGAGATCGCTCAATACGTCATGGCGAGCGGCTTAGATATTTCAAGCTTCATAATCCCAGATGGTAGGGGATTCAGGATAGATCAGAGGAACGGTCACGTAGCTAGGGCCCTAAAATACATAGGGGAGCCCAGGGTGAGTTCGAGGGATAGGAGGAGGATGGAAGAGCTCTTAAAGAGCTCGATAGAGAGAGTGAGAGTTAAGGTAGATTGGATGGTCACCATGGACACCGGGAGGCTGACTAGGATACCCAATAGCTTGCACGGTAAGACCGGTTTCAGGGCGCTCAGCTTGACTTTGGATGAGTATAGGAGGATGAACCCATTCAAAGACGCTATAGGCCTTCCAGCTGAGCCTGAGATGAAAGTGAGGATCAAGATGAGAGTACCTGCTTTCAGGATGAGGGATGAGAGCTTCGGGCCTTACGATGAGGGTGAGGAGCAAGTCCTACCAGCTCACGCAGCTGTCTTCTTGATATTGAGGGGAAGAGCCGATCCGATGGAAGGTAATGGTCTTGAAGTATAGGGATATAATAAGGGAGGTAATCCTAGCTATCTCGGAGGGTAAAGTGAGCCCCTCCCTAATAGCAGAGATAAAGGCCGCTGAGGAATCCCTATCTAAGGACCTACCGAAGGGCTTGGAGGGGAGGGTCTACGCTAGAGCTTCGGAGGTCCTGAGGAACCTGAGGGTAGAGCTAGAGAACTCGATGAAGCTTATGGATCTATTCATCAAAGCAGCTTACGGGGCTGAGCTAGAGCCGATCGAGAGGAAGATTAAGGCCGATGAAGTAGTTAAGGAGGTAGTTGAGGAGAGGGCTTACGGGCCCCTCGGTTCCATGGCCATGTCACTAGTAACGTTTAAAACTCAAGTACCCAAGTTCGTTGGTGTGGACATGAGGATATACGGTCCCTTCTCAGAGGGTGACATCGCGTTGATACCTGAGGAGAACGCTCAAGCCCTCAAGTCTAGCGGGGCTGTGGAGGTGATGGAGGATGCAAGTCCCTGAGAAGATCAACACTTACTGCCCTAGGTGTAAGAAGCACACCCCTCACAAGGTCTCCATCTACAAGGCTGGCAGGGCGAGGAAGCTCTCGTGGGGCCAGAGGCAGTTGGAGAGGAAGAGGAGGGGTTACGGTGGCGAGCCCAGGGGGATGCTCAGGAGGAAAGCTAAAACTACTAAGAAGGCTTTGCTGGTCCTGACATGCGAGGAGTGCGGCAGGAAAGTTATGAGGAACTTGGGAAGACTGGCGAAGGTTGAGATACAGAGGTGATCGCATGAGGGAGCTAATCCCCTTACCCAAGAGCTACTTCGTTAGAGTTAGATGTCCCAAGTGCGGGAACGAGCAGATAATATTCTCGCACGTATCCAGAGTAGTCAGGTGCCAGGTCTGCGATGAGGTCCTAGCGAGGCCCAGGGGAGGGAAGGCCGAGATCTTAGCCCCTCAGATGGAGAAATTGGGGGCTAGAAGCTACTAATCTTTTCCTTTAGGGGATTTTGATCTCAGCTCATTATGATCCGCAGCAGTAATCCATCTGAACATTTGCTCAGTTTAGCTTAAATCTGAGTGAGATCAAGCTCATCGGTGATAGCTTGGAGAAGCCCAGCGTAACTGTAGATGCCAGGGGTCTAACGTGCCCCGGCCCCCTGACTAATCTGATAAAGGCCTATAGGAAGGCCAATGTGGGCGATATAATAGAGGTTTTAGCGACAGACCCAGGATTCAAGCCGGACTTAGAGGCTTGGGCTAGGAGGACTGAGAACGAGATAATAAGCGTATCAGAGGAAGGAGGAGTTATAAGAGCCCTGATAAGGGTCAAGAAGAAGTAGGGGATTCCCATGAAAGTCCTCGTGATCGGAGGGGGAGATGGAGGTACTATATTCGCTAATAGGCTGGCTAGAAGGGCCCCCAGGGATGTGGAGATAGAGGTAATAGATAAGTCGGATGTGCACTACTACCAGCCCGGCTTCCTCTTCGTAGCAATAGGGGAGAGCAGTAGGGAGAGGATAAGCAAGAGCAGGAGCAAGATATACAGCAGGGGTGTGAAGTTCACGCGGGCTGAGGTTGAGAAGGTAGATCTGGATGATAGGAAGGTGAGGCTGAAGGGAGGGGAATTGAGGAGTTACGATTATTTAGTAATTTCCACTGGCTCAGTAATGAATTACGATGATATTCCCGGATTCATGGGTAATGTAGATCACTTCTGGACGTTAGAAGACGCTGAGAAGCTCCACAGAAAGGTGAAGGAGTTCAAAGGGGGGAAGGTGGTAGTCGGGATAGGGGGCCTAACTTATAAGTGTCCCGTAGCCCCCCTTGAGATAGCTTTCCTCTTGGACGATTACTTCAGGGCCAAGGGGATGAGGGAGAAGGTCGATATGAAGTTCATCTCTCCCCTGGAGAGGCCATACGGCCCCAGGTTGCTCAATAGGGTGATAGTCGAGGAGATGAAGAGGAGGAATATAGAGCCAATCACTTTCTTCACTGTCGATAGGGTGGATGGCGAGAGCAGGAAAGTGATATCTATGGAGGGGGATTCCCTCGATTACGATCTCCTAGTGCTATCACCTCCCCATAGAGGCGCTGATCTGATCTTCAACTCCGGAATAGGGGATGATGAAGGCTGGATACCAGTGGATAAGCACTACCTGAATGTGAAGGGCTACGATGATGCCTTCGCGATAGGGGATGCTACAAACCTCCCGGTCCCGAAGACCGGGGTCATAGCTCACTTCGAAGCTTCCACTGTAGCTGATAACATATACTACGAGATAAACGGGCTGGAGAGGAGGAGCCTCTTCGATGGACAGAGCTTCTGCATAATAGAGATGGGGAGGGAGCTGGCATCAGCTCAGGTCTCCAACTATTATTATACGGAAGCTCCCGGGCTGATACCGACTAGAGTGCTCCATCTAGCTAAGTTGGCTATGAACACAATGTACTGGACCTGCATATTAGGGGGCTATATATGAGGTGATCCCGATGAGCGGGAAGTTGGAGGAGATATTTTCGGATGAGAAGAATGTTGAGAAGTTCAAGCAGTTCATTGAGAAGTTAGATAACCTAAATTACATTCTGGACAGGCTGGAGCTCTTCCTGGGCTCAGGGATGATCGATGAGCTGCTCGGGATGCTCTTCTCCCTCATGGCCCTAGAGAGGGCTTTCATGAAGGAGGAGATGATAGAGGAACTATCTGAGCTCTCCGCTAGGCTCACTTTCCTGATCTCACCTAAATGCATGTCAGAACTGAGGGAGGCCTTCGATAGCAAGGAGAGCTTGGGTCTAATAGGTTTAATGAGGAAGATGAGGGACCCCGACGTCCAGAGGGGGCTAGCTATAGTAATGGATATCCTCAAGGTGATTGGGAAGTGCAACAAGGAGTGCCAGTCCAGGAGGGAATAAAAATTCAGATGAAGAGGACTATGGCATCCTCAGATGCCATCTCCAGGAAAGTTGTGGCTCCGACTATATCATCGACTTCATCTATCAACTGCTCCCTCTTCAGCCCCATCAGCTCGACTGTATTCGAGCAGGCGTAGAACTTAACCCCTAGCTCCTTGCACTCCTTTATCATATCCCTTATTGACGCCATCTTTATCCCCTCTATCCTCTTCTTCATCATGCTAGTCGCTAGTGAAGTCATCCCGGGGAGGATTCCGAGTATATTGGGCATCCCTAAAGCCGGATTCCCCACTGGAGATATCTTCAGCTTATCCACGGTATCCTTCCTTATTATGTTGAGCCCCCAGAAGGTGAAGAAGACGCCCACCTCGAGCCCCATAGCAGCGCCCACTTGAGCCAATATAAGGGGAGGATACGCCATATCTAGTGTGCCCTTGCTCGCTATTATGAGCAACTTCTTGGCCTTACCCATGGGATCACCTAACTTTCCTGAGGGCTCCCGCTAAAACCTTTGTAGAACGCATGTACGCAACTTTAATAACTCCGGGTTCAGGAGCTCAGGGGTGTGAAGATGAGCTCCTCACCTTTCCCGAAGAGGAACGATCTAGTAGTAGCTACTGTCAAGTCAGTTGAGGAGCACGGAGTCACCGTGAGCCTCGATGAGTACGATGGGCTTGAAGCTTACATACCCAGGAGCCACGTGGCCTCCGGGAGGATAAAGGACATAAGGGATTTCGTTAAGGAGGGAGATAAAGTAGTTGGGAGGGTCATAAGGGCTGATAGGAGGCTAGGGCAGGTAGATCTGAGCTTGAGGTATGTGAGCGAGACTGAGAGGAGGGAGAAGCTCGAGGAATGGAAGGAGAGGAATAGAGTCCTATCCATGCTCAAGTTAGCTGCCCAGAGGGCGGGCTATCAGGATGCCGATAGCGTCGCTAGGGAATCTTACGAGAGGCTGCAAGCTTACTACAAGAACCCCCTGGATGCCCTCGAGGATGTGATATACGAGGGGCCGGAGCCCCTGATTAAAGCGGGTGTCGATAAGAAGCTCGCTGAAGAGCTGAAAGCTATAGTAGAGGGGCAGTTGAAGCCACCTATATACGTGAAGGACCTCGTGGTCAAGGTAGTGAGTTACGCGAGCGATGGTGTTGAGAGAGTCAGGAGGATACTGAGCAGGGGGCTGGAGGCATCATCCGGGGCTGATGTAGATATATACGCAGCCGGAGCCCCTAGGTACGTGATATCCATAAGGTCCAGGGATCCGAAGGTTGTTAAGAGGGCGGCCAGTAGCATAATTAGGGCTATGGAGAGGGAGGTAGGGGCCAGCGATCACCTCGAGTTAGTCGAGGAGAGGGAGAGGAGGAAGAGGGCATGAGCCTCAAAATTATTAGACGTTCGTCGAAATATCGATGAGACTGAGGAGTTAAAAGAGAAATCGAATTTCAGCTGAGGAGGAACTACATTCAGGGAGGCGATGAAAATCAGATTAATATAGATGATTCGAGGATTTTTAAGTTGAATTTACCTCATATTCGCATGAGGTAAGGCTTCATGACCTATCTCATGGAGAAAATTCGGAATGGAGCTTTATGAACGTTCTGCAACGTTACGCAACTGTTTTACCGTAAACGCTTTTATATTCCCCCCGGAGCTTAGACTCGCCCCCTTGAGGGGCAGGTGAACTTCATGAGGAAGGCATATATGATGGCAGCGTTGTTGGTGCTGCTGGGAGCTAGCCTCCTGCCAGCCGCTGCCTACCCGATACACCTCTTCCCGCAACCATTCGTCAAGGATGGAACTATAGACTACGACTTCGACGGCATGCCCGACGTAGCCATAATATTAGGTAGCAAGGCAGCTCCCGAGGACGTGCTGGGAGCCACTCTGATAGCTGCGAAGATGGGCTCGCACTTATACTACACTAATGCATTATATGTAGATGAGAAGGACGCAGCCAACCATGGCATAACGCTCTACCACGGTAGCTTCTCAGCCCAGGCCTATGGGCAACGCTACCAGGCCTTAGACTTAGTGGGAAGCTGGGAGGCCGATCACTACTTCAAGGGGTTCCTCTGGAGCTGGAACTGGGACACGAAAACAGCTGATCCGTTCAAGAAGATATATCCATTGTACGATGACTACGTCTTCGTCCCAGCTAGTGTGAAGAGCAAGAAGAACCCGACGCAGATAACGTACAGCGTTGGCAGGAAGTTCAGCACTCGCGCTCTAAGGGAATGGGTGGTATTCGCTACCTCCGATCACACGACTTACTACCCGCCCGCTTACAATGATGCTGAGAAGGCTCCCTCTGGCTATGCCGTGCCTCTCACCTTAGACTGCCCAGGGACATTCACATTCGGCGCTGACGCATTCGATAGCGTGAAGAACTTCAGAGCTGATTATGTAGGCACTATAATATACACATGGGCTCATGCCGGTTTCTACTTCATACACCCGCTCAACCCGATCGATATAGCTATAGGCACTAAGGTAGATCTGCCCTGGCTCGGTTACACGTTAGAGGCTAAGGAAGTCGAGGTTACAGCATCGAGCTACAGCGTTGGCTTCGTCGCCTACAAGCTCGGGACGACTACGCCGGTAGATTACTTCCACATAGAGAGCCAGACAGGTGTGCCTAAGGACAATGAGCCTGGAAGCTTCGAGTTCTTCTTCTACAGCAACACTCACCGCGATCTCTACATACTCGCTGACATAAATGGGGATGGTAAGATAAGCGACAATGAGAGGCTCACTACCTACTTCGGTATAACTGTGAGGGACGTCGATGAGGCCCTCAACGTAGTTACGATGGACTTCTACTCATTGATATTAGCTCCTAACATCTACCCAGGATACGGTAAAACTAATGGAACTAGAGATGGGGCATACGATTGGAATAACACCAAGTGGTTCTTCGAGTCAGTCTACGGATGGCCTCACCCCGCTGGCAGTGACTATGCAAATGCAGCCGATCCTAAGGTAGGAAGCATGAACGTCGATGTGATACTCGAGAAGAGCAGCTATCCGGATCCATCAGGGCCCAGAGTGTTCGCTGGAGGTAACATGGGAATAGATGACAGCGGAGTTAACTATGGTACCGCTACAAAATTCAAAGATGCTAAGGGTTACATAGTAGACACATCCAAGGTATTCGCCCCGTGGGTCAACAAGCTAGCTGCCGATGAGAGCTTCCTCGGGATAAGCGGTTACTACAATGCATACACGAAGAAGGATGAGTGGTACGTCGTAGTGAAGAGCGGCACTCTCGGAGCTACTATCTTCGTGCAGGACGAGACGGGATGGTACAAGCCCGCCAACCTCGATGGCAAGTTAGTAGTTGGAGGCAAGGAGCTCTGGTTCACTAGTGTGAGCAAAGGAGTCATAACTGCCTATCCGGAGTGCCCCGCTCTCCCGCCGACAGTCGGAGCTGAGTACTGCGGTCCGACTTGCGGCCCGACTTGGGGAATATACAACTTCACTCAGGGAGAGAGGACCTTAACGAAGGTAGAGTGCAAGACATTCGTCGAGGAAGATGAGCTATACGGCTACACTGCAACTGCAAGCTGCCCCAAGACGATAGATCAGGTCGATCCATATGCAACCGGAGAGACTGAGGACGTCACCACCGCTGTATATCACTGGCAGCTCAACTGGTTCTACCCGATAAACGCGACTGGCGTGTTCGCTGGCATCTACGACAGGGTCGAGGACAGGAACAAGGATGGAGTGTTCACTGGGGCCACTGAGCTAGTGCCGATCACGACACCTGAGGGCAAGACTGTGTTCGAGGACGTGACGCCAGCGGCCTACAAGGACCTGTACTTCAACTTCGCCAACCCTGAGGAGGTGTTCAGCTTCGTTAGGGCTCCTATAGCCTACATGGACAGCTGGGTCTTCGATGGCAAGACGTTGAGTGAGGATGTGAAGAACAAGAAGCTCATACTCGTCGGTGGTCCTCTCGTCAACTCGCTCGTGAAGTACCTCAACGACACCGGAGCTCTCTACATACTCTACAAGACAGATGGGAAGGTGACGTGGCTCTACAACCCGCTCGCAGCTCCAGGTGAGAGGAACATAAACTTAACGTACGCTCTGAGCTTGATAGATCCAACGATAGATCCAGCTTACGTCTACAAGATAGAGGGCGGCAACGGTCTCGGAGTGATACAGTACGCTAAGAGCAACCCGTGGAACCCGGACAAGGAAATATTAGTGGTAGCTGGTACCGACAGGTTCGGGACTTTGAGCGCTGCCATAGCCTTAGCTGACCCGACGAAGCTGGCTAACATAACGATCTCAACTTACTACAACGCTGGAGTAGGCAAGGTAGCTCCAGCTGTGATAGTGATAGGTATAAGGCCGACCACAGTACCCGCTAAGGTAGTGATACAGCCCGTGCTGGTTGTCCCGGTAGGGCTGCCCAGCAGCTAAACCCCCTCCCTTTTTTCTTAGTCATATGCCTTATTTGATTCCGTCCCCAGCCTCATTCTCTCCTTATATAGTAGCTTCTCACAATCCCATATGCTGAGGAAGTCATCCCTCCTCTTGATAATACTCCTGCTGAGCTCATGCTCTTCGATGGGCCAGGACTCGAGGGGTATTATAGAGAGAGCAGTAGAGGGGCCTATGAAGAGTGTCTCGAGCGTCCCTGATTTCAAATCGATAAGCGAGATACCCAGTGGGAGCTACGGTTACGTAAATGGTGTGCTCTATGTGGATAAGAGCGGCTTCACTTTCGGAGCAATACCGGATCTCGAGTTCAATATATACGCTGCCCTGATACTGGGGGAGGCACTGCAAGCTTATAACTTCGCCTCCCTGGACCCCAGCTCAGTCTCTAACGCTAGAGCTAGGCTATCCTCCATAGCTAATTGGCTCTCCCAACAGGCTATAGATGGGCTGTGGGGCTCCGACATAAGCGGGAAGCTAGCAGATGTCTACTTCAGCTCTCTCGCGATAAGGGCTATCTCCCTAGCTATAAGCTCGGGCTCACTGCCGAAGGATAAGTTGAGCTCTTTATCTAACTCAGTATCTAGGATGGTAAGCCTACAGGATGAGGGAGGTGGATGGGGAAGGATACCTCAAGCCGATGTATTCCAGATGAAGCAACCAACTCCCTCTGTGACCGCATCAGTCCTTAAGGCGTTACTCTCAGCTAGGGAAGCTGGCCTCAGGGTACCGGATTCCAGCATAAATAAGGCGCTGAATTACTTAGCCGCTACAGCGAGCAGATCCGGGAACATGGTCTACTGGGAGGAGAGCGGATCCAAGGCTCTATATGTGACCGGTGAAGTCGGAGATGCTATAGCTGAGGCTCTATATCAGGGGTACAGCTTCGATGAGTCCATGATAAGGGGGCTGATAAACTATCTGGATGCGAGCGTTAGGAAATCTTACTCAGCTGGTACTTACGATTTCATGACAGCATCGGCTCTCAACGTACTATCGAAGCTCTCCTCACTGGGCTATCTGGAGACGGATAAGCTAGTATCCAATTACGGTGCTATAATGGTCGATCTAGCGAATACAATAAGGCCGGATGGCCTCTTCACGGACTTCCCCTACATATGGCTCAGGTACTCCTACACATATCCTTACGTAGCTGTCTTCACTAACTGGCTCAGGATAACTTCAGTATCATCGAACGCTTACTTCGTAGGGGGATACGGCGATTATCAACCAACAGTATTAGTTGAGGGGACATCGTTGAACCTCAAGGTGAGCGTATCTAATAAGATATCGAAGCCCCTCTCCCTAGTAATGAGCGTGAGAGCTGGTCCACCGGCTTCTATCTCAGGAAGCTCAGAGGTTAAGTTCACGCTGGAAGCTGGGAAGGATAGGGAGTTCACATTCAAGATAAATGCCCCGGATGGCCTCCCCTCACCCCAGAACGTGAGCGTCTCGATACTCCTGAGGGAAGCTAATTCCAGCAAGCCGATATTCGCGAAATCCCTGCCCTTGAGGCTCCTGAGGAATTCCGTGCTGAACTTGGAGTCTAAGGTAGCTTCCCCCACATCCTCTCAGCTCAGGAAACCCGTCAACATAACTTTAACTTTCTCGAACAGGGGAGATCTACCTATAACAGATCTGACATTCGTCGAGAAGCTCTCCTCAGGCTTCGAGCTCGTCACCACATTCCCAGGCAACGGTACAGCTCTAGTCACATCTACGAACAGTTTAGGGAGCTATGTGATGCCCCAACCACTGGCTCCTGGCTCTAAAATGACTCTAGTCTATCAAGTCACTCCAGTCGATGCTCCACCGGGGCCCCAGACTGTATCCACTACTCTCATAACTTATACGGATGCTAGGGGGGAGAGGCACAACTTGAGCAAGGATGTGAAGATAACGGTGCTCAGGCCGTACTTACTGATATCCTCGAACGTGTCCTCCCTGAAGATGGAGTGGGATGAGGAGAAAATGATACTGATAGCTCTATCCAACGTGGGGAATGAGGACGCCACTGAGGTGAGCTTAAAGATGGCATCTGGGGAGGGGCTCTCCCTGAACTTGAGCACGATACCGAAGGAAGTGATGTACAGACCTAACCCGGATGGCTCCCTCCTCCTGAGGATAGATAAAGTAGCTTCGGGCACCACGATAACGATACCGGTGAGGGTGAGGGCGATTAACTTCTACCCATCCCCAGAACTCGGGACCTTCTTGAGCTTCAGTTATGAGTACAAGGACTCGATAGGGAGGACCATGCCCGGCTACTCCGGATCCAATATAGTTAAGGTGACTCTCTCAGTCTCCAAGACCTTCTTATACATAGTATCAGCGCTAATAATAGTTTCAGCTGTCCTAATAGCTATAAGGATAAGGAACAGGGTTAAGAGCACTAGGAGGAGCCCTCTCCTAACTGAGAGGAGGAAGAGGGGGAGGATACCCTTTGGGAGTTAAGTACTTACTGGTAGCCATACTGATAGTGGTCATAGCTGCAGCTACTTACCTGCTGATAGGGATGCCCAAGCGTGAGGAGAGGCCGGAGGGGAGCTGGAAAGTCACTATAGCTTATCCGGCTGGGCAGTCATCGGGGGGCATAGCCCTATCATCTTACTCGATAACGATGGCACTGAGCTTCTTCTCCGGCGGCAAGATAAATGAGACCAATATAGCAGTCGGGCCCCTGGGTACCGTTAAGGAGGGGAACGTGACCATAGTACTGAGGATATCGAATGAGACGAGCATAAGGATATTCCCGAGTAACTCCACTTTAGTGGTCCAGGGGGAGGATCAGGACGGCCTCTTCGCAGCGACCGATAGGCTCATTCTAGCGATAGCTGGCGATTATGCCCTCGATTTGGATAACAGTAGGAATTACCTCCTAGTCGTGAGGCCCTCGGACGGCAAGAGTGTTGGGTTGCAATGGCTAGGGGGCTACAGCATTCAGCAAGCGAAGAGAGTCCCTATATACGTCCATGGTGGTCAAGTGAACCTCATGCAATTCCTATTGGGCCCATTCTCACCATAGCTAAGGCCCTCTATTCCCTTTCTCGATCACAACTGGAAGATGCCCTCCGGAGTGAAAGATCTGTGAGTTTTAACATAGAGAGCCGGATCTATGTGTCGGATCTCTTAGAATTGAACGAGCGGATAGTCTATCTAATCCAGGTACTCTTGGATCATAATTCCATTCGCTCCTTATACTCCCGATGAACGCCCCAGGATGGGGAGCCCATGTGATCGGCATAACTCTTGAACTTATAGGAGATTTTATTGGGGATAAGATAAATCATTCGATCGAAAAAACGGGCCCGGGGGGACTTGAACCCCCGACCTGCGGCTTAGAAGGCCGCCGCTCTATCCTTGCTGAGCTACGGGCCCAACTACGCTCATTGCCGAAATCATAATTAATAAAGGTGATCCCATGTGACCCCGATGGGGATGAGGCTCAAGTTAATAACCTTAATCATGGTGTGCATCCTCTCGATCCCCAGCCTCCCTAATGTATCAGCTCAGGAAGTTAGGTACGATTGGCTGGGGCTGACTATGAAAGAGGGGACTACTATAGACCTCCCCGGTGGCTATAAACTTCAAGCTAAGATAGATTTCATAGGAGGAGTCGCAGCTTATGCTGTCAAGGCTCAGGTCTACAAGGGGAGCATGGACAATCCATGCTTGACGGGAGGAGGAGCCTGGGCTTACATGGAGGGCGGAGGCACGCTACCGACGAGAACTGAGATAGTCGTTAAGGAGAACTGCCCGTTTGATAAGGGGGGGAATATACTCTATAGGATCATAATAAAGGGTGATGAGAGCAGTAGGGAGAATAAGACGATAGCGTTCGATATAATAGATTCGATATATTCTCCAGATGCCAATCTCACGCTAAACATAGGTTTCCCGAAGTATAAGGAGTACGATGCAGCCAGCTCTCGAGTGATCATCCCCGTGACGCTGAGGAACGATGGTCCCGCGTCCATAAGCTGGGTGAAGGCCCTGGTGACTTGGGGGAGGCTGGAGGGGGAGGGCTCGATAAACTTGACGCAACCCTTCCCGCCGGGACTCTCATACTCCCCCACATCGAGTAGCGCCAACTACACATTCGGAGGCCTGGATGTCAATAGATCCTACAACATGAGCCTCATGTTCGTCGCGGGACCGGGTCAGTACAAGTATGGGAACTACAGCGTCAACTTCCTAATCTATTACGGGACTAAGTTCAGGTACGAGGGGTTCAATGCGACTAGGAACGTGAAGATATTCAGGTACGATCCATCAGCGTATAAGGTAGTTAGAGATAGCGTCAAGCTGATCTTCGGCTTGAAATACAAGGGGAGGGTGGGGAATCCGTCAGTGAGCATAATAGCTGAGAGGCCCACGGGGGATATGGAGGTGGATGAGGGAGCTCCTATATCATTCAGCTTCTACCTCCAGAACACAGGGGCTGATTCAGCTTATAACGTCACGATAAGGGTTAACGTCAACCCCGATCTACCCACTGAGATAACGGCCCCGTCCTCAGTCGCGGGGAGGTCGTTCCCTATAGTGGTCACGGGGGAGATGCCGCCCAAAGCCAGGAGCGAAAAGGTGGAGTTCAGGATAGTCGTGCCCAAGGGATCCGGGGGCACTATATACAGAGTGAATATAACAGCGGGTTACTTCGACATAAGGAATAAGTACTACGAAGCTACCAGGTTCTTCACGATAACCGTTAGGCAGCCGGGCGTATCGAAGCTCTACGTCACAAAGACTATATCCTCCTCCACAGTGCCAGTCAACGGCACTATAGAGGTTAACGTTATAGTGAGCAATAACGGCACTGCGGCAGCTAGTAGAGTGACTATAGAGGACGATTTCCCGAGGGACTTATTCAAGTTGATCTCTGGGGATACGAGACTCACGGCGAGCAGCTTGTCCCCTGGAGGAGTCCTGGCCCTATCTTACAAGCTTAGAGCAGTAAGAGAGGGGGTAGCTACATTCGGGTCAGCTAAGGTGACTTATGTAGATCCTCAGGAGGGCCAGAAGACGATATTATCTTCGATGAAGTCCCCAGTCGTCGTGACGGTAGTCAAGCCGGAGCTCTCAGTGAGGGTCGAGGACATACCCCCCAACGTGACGAACGTGAACTCCCTGATCCAATTCTCGATATACATGATGAACAAGGGGAATGGGGATGCTAAGAAGCTTAGCGTTGAGATGGAATTCAGCCCGGGCCTCTACATGGTCAACCCCCCGAATTTAGAGAAGGGGGAAGGTGTTGTGTGCGATCAGCCGACTTGGGAGCCGAGGGAAGCTTCCGTTAAGCTAGTCCTGAGTTGCGATACTGTGAAGCCCCAGGGCTTCGTCAAGATGGTACTGAGCTTGAAGGCGCAGACCACTGGGAAGCAGTGGATAAGGGTCAACAGCATATCCTACTTAACGCCGGACGGCTCCTCTAAGATAAGCGTACCTACATCTTACAGTTACAGCACGGTGGTCGTCACTCCATTCGAGACCAGAGTGTTCTACTTGTCGATATTCACCTTCTCAGTCCTATTAGTGGCTATGTTCGTCATAGGGGTCACTAGGGGCTTCGGCGTGAGCTTGGGTAGGAGGGTGAGGAGGAGGGTGGGTGGCTTCGAGAGCTAACTTTAAAATGTGATGACACGCGATTGGGTGGGGTGGACGCTATGGGAATGGAGTACATATATGCGGCTTTGATGTTGCATGAGCTAAAGGGGAAAGTCGAGGCGAGTGACTTAGAGCAAGTCCTCAGGGCCGCGGGGGCTGAGCCAGATCAGGCCAGGATAAAGCAGTTAGTGAACGCTATATCGAACGTGAACTTAGAGGAGTTGATAAGCCAAGCTACTGCTATGCCGGTAGCGGTAGCTCCGGCAGCAGCGCCTACTGAGAAGAGGGTGGAGGAGAAGAAAGAGGAGAAGAAGAAGGAGGAGAGGAAGGAGGAGGAAGAAGCCGCTCTCGCTGGCTTAGGCGCTCTATTCGGCTGAAACTTTTTAAATTAAATCTCGAAACTATCCCGATTTATATGCGAGAGATAGAAGTGGAGTTCCTCAGATCCAGGGGATACGTGAGGAAGAGATGTCCCAAGTGCGGTGAGTACTTCTGGACCCTGAAGGAGAGGGAGACATGCGGGGAAGCTCCTTGCGAGCCTTACACGTTCATAGGACATAGGAAGCAGGATAAGAGCTTGGAGGAAGTGAGGGAGGATTTCCTGAGGTTCTTCGAGAGTAAGGGGCACACTAGGATAAACAGGTACCCAGTAATAGCGAGATGGAGGGAAGATCTATTCCTGACTAGCGCATCGATAGTAGACTTCCAGCCTTTCATAACGGCTGGCATAGTCCCTCCTCCAGCTAACCCCCTGACAATATCCCAGCCCTGCATAAGGCTGAAGGACATAGATAAAGTAGGGCCAACTATGGGGAGGCACCTCTCTATATTCGAGATGATGGCCCATCACGCTTTCAACACTAAGGAGAAGTTCGTCTACTGGATAGATAGGACTGTGGAGCTCTTCCACGAGTACGCGACTAGCGTGCTAGGTATACCTGAGGAGGAGATAACTTACAAGGAGGGGATATGGGAGGGAGGAGGTAACGCTGGCCCTGATCTAGAGCCTATAGTCGGTGGGCTGGAGATAGCTACGTTAGTCTTCATGCAGTACAGAGTTGAGGATGGGAGGTACGTGCCAATGGACACTAAAGTAGTGGACACTGGTTACGGCCTCGAGAGGATAACTTGGTTCCTGAGGGGGGATCCCACTGGGTTCCACGCTGTCTACGGAGACCTCCTCTACGATTTCATGAGTGAGCTAGGGGTGAGGGAGCCTGATTCATCTCTCCTCTCCGAGTACTCTAAGGTGTCCTCAATACTGAGGGAGCTCGAGAGGGGGAGGAGCATCTCCTCCCTGAGGAGGGAGGCTGCTCTCCTGATAGGGGTCGGGGAGGGGGAACTGGAGGAGAAGATAGCCCCCATAGAGGCAGTCTTCTCACTATTAGATCATACTAAAGCGATATCCTTCATGATAGCTGATGGTTTGGTACCATCTAACGTCAACGAGGGCTATCTCGGGAGGCTCTTGATAAGGAGGAGCCTCAGGATACTGAACAAATTGGGGAGCGAGGTCCCACTATCCGAGCTCGCAGTTAAGCAAGCCGATTACTGGTCCTCGAAGGGATTCCCGGAGCTCAGGGAAGCCGCGGATAGGATAGCTGAGATAGTGAGCATAGAGGAGGAGAGGTACCGGGAAGCTGTAGAGAGGGGGGTTAAGGTAGTCTCTGAATTAATTAAGGAGAAGGGTAGGATAAGTGTCGATGACTTAATAATGCTCTACGATTCTCACGGCCTCTCCCCGGATATAGTGCAGAGGGTAGTTGGCGATTTAGATGTCCCTGATAACTTCTTCGAGATGATAGCAGCTAAGCACGAGGCTAGGAAGCCCGAGCCACCTAAGTTATTCGAGAAGATCGATGAGTTGAGGAAGTACCCCCCGACTAAGCTCCTGTATTATCAAGATCCCTACTTACTGGAGTTCGAGGCCAGAGTGCTGGGTTACGTCGATGGGAAGATGTTACTCGATAGGACAGCATTCTACCCTGAGGGCGGTGGGCAGCCATCGGATGTAGGCTCTATAGAGTGGAGGGGGATCGAAGCTAGGGTAGTGGGGGTCGAGAAGCACGGGAGCTGGGTCCTCCACTCACTTGATGGGGGCTCCCCTCCCGTGGGTGAGGTGATAAGAGCTAGAGTGGATCCGAGGAGGCTGAACAGGATGAGGCATCATACAGCCACTCACGTCATACTAGAGGCAGCTAGGAGGGTCCTGGGCTCTCACGTATGGCAGTGGGGGGCTCAGAAGGGGGACGAGGAGAGCAGGTTAGATATAACGCATTACAAGAGCATAAGCCAGGAGGAGCTGAGGAGGATAGAGATGCTAGCTAATGAAGTGGTCATGAGGAACATACCAGTCAGGACTCTCTGGTTAGTGAGGACGGATGCCGAGAGAAGGTACGGTTTCACCCTCTATCAAGGCGGCGTCGTACCCGATCCAGTCCTCAGGGTAGTCGAGATAGAGGGCTTCAACGCTCAAGCTTGCGGAGGGACTCACGTCCTCAGGACAGGGGATATAGGGCTGATAAAGATATGGAGGGCTAGGAAGATACAGGATGGTGTGATAAGGTTGGAGTTCTCAGCAGGGGCTCCGGCTGTGAAGAGGATCATAGATTATCATCAGAAGATAAAGGATATAGCTCAGAGCGCTGGAGTAAGTGAGGAGGAAGTTGACTCCTTCTTCAGGGGGATGATGGAGGAGTTGAGGGAGTTGAGGAGGGAGAGGAAGAGGATTATGAAGGAGGCTGAGGAGAGGTCTATTGAGAGAGCTCTAGAGACATACGAAACGATAGGAGGGCATAAGCTCTCTATAGTCAGATTGGAGAGTGTCAGTATCGATGAGGGGATAAAGCTCGTCGATAGAGTATCATCAGATAAGAGGATAGTGTTGCTCACTAAGGAGTACGGAGATAGAGTGGAGTTAGCCCTATTCGCATCCAACCATAGGGAGGGCGAGATAGACGCTGGCAGCTTGCTGAGGGAGATATCTAGGGAAATGGGGGGTGGAGGGGGAGGGAACTGGAAACTTGGGAAGGGGTCCGTACCGAAGGATAAGTTAGATGAGTTCGTGGGGGTGCTCAGGAAACGATTAGAAGGGATTTAGTTGAGAGAGCTGCGTATCCCACGCTCCTCCTCTTCATATTGGGTGTTCAAGATCCCATAGACTCGATAGCTAGGGCGCTCTCCCTCACGAAAGCTGAGAGAGTAGCCCTATCTAAGATAGTCAGGTCCCCAGAGGAATCCCTGAGGAACTCTATGAAAGTCGTTCCCCCTCATTTAGTCAAGGGGAGCGATCTCGGGGTGGATGGTTTCAACGTGATAATAACTGTCGAGAGGGCTCTAGCTGGTGATCCAGTTTATTTATGCACAGATGGCATAGTCAGGGACCTCAGCCTCTCTTACTCCTCTTATAGACCATCCGATCTATTCGATAGGGCTGTGGAGACTATAGCAGATACTTTAAGATCTATGAGCCCTGGGAGAGTCACTATATACCTCGATTCCCCGATATCCAAGAGTGGGTTGATAGCCAAGAGGATAAGAGAGATAACATCGGAGGAATTTGAAGTCAAGACATCAAATAGGGTTGATTCCGAGATATTGAACCATGAGATAATTGCTTCTAGCGATTCGAGGATAATAGAGGGAGCTAAAGCTATCGTAGACTTAGCGCACGCCGCTATAATTAGGGCGGGGATATCCCCCAAGAGGATATTCACTGACAGGGGGATCCTGGGGGCTCTCTAATCTCGCTGGAGGTCCTCCTGGCTTCGAGCTCTAAATGACTGGATTCTGCAACTTCATCAACTGCGCTCGGAAGTCCTCATCGCGTTACTCGATCGGGAGCCCTTTTATGAATTTAAAGTGATGGGTAGCTGGGTCGTTCAGCAGTTTCTGAGTAGTTAACTTTTTATAACTCTTCTCAACAATTCTTTACATAATGTGTGAAAAACTGCTAACTCTCCAAGAGGCTTGTAGAAGGTTAGGGATTCATCCCAATACGCTCAGGAAGTGGGATAAACAAGGGAAGATAAGGGTCGTCAGAACTGTCGGCGGTAGGAGGAGGATACCTGAGAGTGAAGTTGAGCGTTTAATGGGATTTGTTAGGCCTGATGTCTCGGGGAAGGCAGTTATCTATGCAAGGGTCTCCTCCCACGACCAAAAACAGAAGGGCGATCTAGAAAGACAGAAGCAAAGCTTGCTGGAATACGCTAAATCAAGAGGGTACGAGGTTGTTGCAGTTTTAGAAGATGTGGCCAGCGGTCTTAACGAGGGGAGGAAATCGTTGAGTAAGCTCTTCGATCTTGTTGAAGGGCGAAAGATTGGGGTCGTAATAGTGGCTTTTAAAGATAGGTTGACTAGGTTTGGCTTCAGCTATTTGGAGAGGTACTTCTCATCCCATGGTGTTAGGATTGAGGTTGTTAATGGGGAGGAGCCTGAGGACGCTTACCAAGAGCTTGTAGAGGACTTGATAGCCACAGTTACGAGCTTCGCTGGGAAGCTCTACGGCTTGAGGAGCCACAAGT